>SAAR01000137.1 GCA_009916335.1 Erysipelotrichia bacterium
CTCATTGCCAAGCTGTCCCTTGGCTCCTGTGATAAGAATCGTCATGACACCATCCTAATAGTGAATCTTGCCTTCCGCAACCTGTTTCAGATGCTCCCCGTAGGGACTCTTTCCATAGCGAGAAGCACTTTTCAGCAGTTTCTCTCGGGTTATCCATCCATTGCGAAAAGCAATTTCCTCAGGAGCCGAGATCTTGATGCCCTGGCGCTTCTCGATCATGCGGACGAAGTCAGCTGCATCGACCAGGCTGTTCATGGTACCGGTATCCAGCCAGGCAAAACCCCGACCTAGCAACTGGACCTTCAGGTCCCCAGCTTCCAGATACAACCTGTTCAGATCGGTGATTTCAAGCTCGCCTCGGGCTGAAGGCTTAACCTGTTTGGCTAAATCAACAACACGGTTGTCATAGAAGTATAGGCCGGTTATGGCATAATTGCTCTTCGGCTGTTTGGGCTTCTCCTCTACAGAGACTACATTGCCTGAACCATCAAACTCTACAACACCGAAGCGCTCGGGATCTTGTACGTAATAGCCGAACACAGTTGCCTTTCCCTGTTCGGCATCAGCAACCGCCCTCTTAAGCAGGGGAGTAAAACCATTGCCATAGAAGATGTTGTCGCCCAACACCATTGCACAAGTGTCACTACCAATAAACCCCTCACCCAAAAGAAAAGCCTGGGCAAGACCGTCCGGGGATGGCTGTACCTTATAATTCAGATTGATGCCAAATTGATTCCCATCACCAAGCAGATGCTCAAACCTGGGAAGATCTTCAGGAGTGGAAATGATCAAGATGTCCTTGATTCCTGCAAGCATCAGAGTGGACAAAGGATAATAAATCATCGGCTTGTCATAGATAGGCAGCAATTGCTTGCTGGTCACTATAGTCAAAGGATAGAGACGGGTACCGGCTCCGCCTGCTAGGATGATACCTTTCATAAATCACCTACCTAGATAATAAATGTATCAGACATTTCCGTATTAAGATTATCGAACTCGATAGTATTCTAATAATTTTTTTCAATACATATATTAGCAGTACTAATATGATCTGAATCCTCAAACCAAGGCTTTATAATGCTTCACTCATAATTTTTTTGCAAATTTTAACCTAATAAAAGCATACATATAAAGTTCAAATCGAGAAAACCAAAAACATAACTTATATAGAAATATCTTCATGTCATTGCATTTAAGATAATTCTTTAGATAATGATTTGCACTGTTTAGAAGAATTTTATCACATCTTATTCTCTCAATCATTTTCTTTTTAGGATTAGATACGTGAAAATGGGAAATATTTGCTTTTGTATATACGTAAGAGTGGTATCCCTTCTCTTTAAGTTTAAAACCTAATATATTCTCCTCATGAAATAAAAATGTACCAACATCGAAATAGTTTACATCAACTATCGCATTCTTTTTAATTATAAAAAAACACCCGGGAACAACTTCAACTTCCATCATTAATGGCATTAATTCTTTTTTATAATTATAAAAGATACTTAATCCTAATAATCTTCTTACTTTATAATATATCTGAAAACAACTTAAAACCAAGTCATAGTATTTTGGAACTTTCCATGCAAAATTACTTACTACATTATTTTCCTGATTATTTATTAGCCCGGTAATTAAGGCTATATCATCCGAAGAATTAATTAAGTATACAAGTGCATCTAACTCATCTGGCCCAAACTCGACATCAGGGTTACATATTATGAAGTTACTTACTAAAAAATGTTTCAAAGAGTATTTAATTCCAAAATTATTTCCAAATGCGTATCCCCCATTTTTACCAGACTGTATTAAAGTTACCTTTTTCGATTCTAATCTGGAAAGGACCTCCATAGAACAATCAGTCGAATTATTATCAACAATTACGATCTGATCAATAGACTGATAGTCCTCAATAGTACAAACCAGCTTTCTAGTTCTATCATAATCATTATAGTTTAAAAGTACTAATACATTCATTTATTTCATTCCAATAATTAAATTTTGACCCTGATAGTATTTAACTTTGGCATAGCTTGTCTGTTAATGTAATGTTTTCTATTTGACATTAAAACTATTGAATTCATTGATATCATCATCCCTGAATAGAGTAGCGGGGAAGAAAGATTTAGTAGCATAAAAACTAAGGCCATTGATTTTCCTGATACCTCAGTAAACCTCAGTGCATTGACAGCCCAAATTAATAGGAGTGTCGTTCCAATATAACCTGCTCCATACAGCGAGAAATACAAACCAGAAGTATAGGTGTTAGTTTTAGGATAATTACCAAGTCCCATTCCAAAAACTCTTTCAACCCATCCATTATTCAATAAATACTCCGATCCCGCCTCTAGTCGGCCCCAAACTGAAGTTGCCAGAGATTTATCAATACTAAAGATCATCCGATAAAGAGCATATGATATTTCATCAACGCTTATTAAAATAGAACCAAGAATACTAAAACCAAATCCCACGAGAATAAAGATTAAAATTTTTCTGGAAAATCCATAATTTTTTGTACTAATCAAATCTATTATAAATATTAGCCAAACAAAGGTGATTAAGATTAAGGCAGTCGAACTCACAGACAAAAGAAGAAATAAAGATATTACGAAGCCTCTTGATAGTCTTCGTTCATCACTTTTATCAAATAGAACTAAAATTAGATATTGAACCAGAAAATACGAACATGTTGCAGGTTCAATGAAAATACTACTAGGTCTAAACAGACTGCTTCGAGAAGCCGTAATATCAAACATATTCATACTTTCATTGTCATATGAAAGATACGGTATTTTCAGTTCAATATATCCAAATCCAGCAAAGTACGAAACGTATTGCACAACTAATCCAAGCATCACAATAAATGCAATTCTCTTGTATGTATTTTTATAAAATGAGTATTCTAAACTACCCGGACATAGAAAAACTAGAATAACAATAAACATTCCAAGTTTAATATATCTTTTTATAACCAAGGAAGGAATAATTATTCGAGACATCAAAGATAAAATAAATAGTAATATTACACAGTATAAATAAAAAACCATGTACCAAGAAGCGATTGAAAACCGCATACTAATTGCTCCCTTCTTTTCAAAAATTAGAAATATTGAAGCAATTATTAAAACAACATCACCAAAAGTCAATCCAGAAGCGAAAGCCCTATATAGTGAAAAAAAAGGATACCATATTATTGCGATCATAAAAAATTTATCGCTGCTTTTCGTTAGTGCTTGCATGTAAAAACATCCCCTTTAATATGGAATATGGTTTCTGTCTCGAGAGGAATGCACTATCTAATTAAACTCTGTTTCAGATCTTATAATGAAACTTAATTAGAGTCTAAGTAAAGCTATGATTACTTCTTGCCATCAGAACTGCCCTATTCAGATCTGCATAGTAATTATCAAATGTTAACCGCTGAATTGTCTTCTTCGCATAGGCTCCCATCTCTAGCAGTTTTTCAGGATTTTCATAGAACCATTTTATCTTCTCAGAAATTTGGTATGAATTCCCAGCTTCAACAATAAAACCATTTATACCATCTAATATAAGATCACTCATGCCTACATTTTCTGAGCATATCACGGGTAAGCCAGCAGCCATACTCTCAACCACAGCAAATCCAAATCCATCTGCAAGTGAAGGGAATACAGAAAAATCAGCTTTACCGCAACTATCAATTACCTCTACATGCGATATATATCCAGTGAATAATTCTATCTTTTTATTAGCCTCCGCAATAATCGATGCATTTTGGATAGCACCAATATAAGTAAAAGATTCAATACATTCTAAACATTGCTTTAACGCATATACGATGTACTGTACTCCTTTTGTATAACTTATATTTCCAATATATAGACCAGTTAATTTTCTTTTTAAAGGTGATAAATTTTTTCGATTAATGATTTCATCATTGTTTCTAAGGGTGGTTCCATATCTACAGACATGAATTTTTTTTTCATTTATTCCATTTAATACTAAAGATTTCTTTGTATATTCTGAAGCACAAAGAAAAAAATCAGCATACTCTAATTCCTTTCTTGATCTATTTAACCTTTCTCGATAATCTCGACTATTAAATTTATCTCTGACCTCTTTAAGTTGTTCTGGATAAATACTCAGATTACTCTCAAATACTCTCTTCATTTCACCAATATATGGCGCAGACATATCAACAATTTTAATAATTGGGAAGTTCTTTTTCGCTAATATAGCTAATACATCACCTGACAATGTGTCGTAAGTTATTAGAATTTCAGGTTTTAATTTCATGACTAATCTGGCTAATTTTCGATTGAACATTCTTAATAAAACACTACTAGCAATGTTAGATAATGACCTAAGTCCCGGCACTATAGAAAGAAGTTGAACAAAAAGAGCGAATCCCTGACATACTTGAACTACCTTAGTTTCATCAAGTTCTACGTAATTATAATTACTAATTTTACTTGAGAACTTTTCGGGTAGGAATGCTGTAGCTCGTCCCAAAAACGAATGATTCTTTTTGTATATCATTGTAATATATTTTTTTAAAGTGCCTTTACTTTGTAAGGCCACAGCTGTTTGGTATGAGTGCTGTCTATATGGGTGAGCAACTATTACAGAATATTTATCATCCATTCCAAAACGTACCTTTTACATCGAATTATACATATAAAAAAATAATGTGATAGTAATACAATAAACATTTTATAGGAAATCCATTATTAAATTTTTATCACGAACAAATTTTAACACAAGACTATAAATTTCTTTTTATAAATAGCATAACAGTTCATCAACAATCGGCTTCCAACCGGAGGTTTGAAAATTAGCAGAAGATTCAAATACTTCTAAATATTTTGTCTTATTTGTTATAATATTTTGCATTTTCAAAGCTAATTCTTCGGGATCATCTAGATTAAAAAAAAATGCATTGCAATAACCATCCAAAATATCATGTGAAAATGGTGTATCGCCAGCAAGCACAAATGCCTTGCTTAACCTTGCTTCCAATAGAGGAAGTCCATAAGTTTCCAACTTAGATGGAAAAATGAGTGTTGTCTTTCTTAGATACTTAATAACCTCTTCATAAGATAGTCTCCCGATTAGCCGAATATATCTACTACTACAATCTAGATTGATGCATTCTGCTTCATTATAATCACCAGTAAACAGAACTTGAAAATTTGTTACGCCCCTATCTTCTAGAATCTTAACAGCATTAATGATTAATTCATGATTTTTGTAACCAATAAATGAAACAGGATAAAAGAATGTATTTCTTGCACCAATCACATCATACGGAAGATTTGTATTAATTTTAGGTATATCAGGAGGGATGATTCTAAATTTGCCTATATCTTCACCCGTTTTTTTTGCTGCGCTTTCAGCCATCCACTTAGTTTGGACAATTATTCTATCTGCTTTTTTTATGCTTCTATAGATTAGCTTTGAGATCAAGTTCTGATATATCCAATGATACTTTGATTGCATAAATGAAAATTTTATGTTTGTAAATGGGATCGGTTGATGAAGATACAATACCTGAGTATTATTTACCCTTGGAATTAGGATGTTCTGCATCGAGAAAATTACATCTGGCGCAATCTTCTTTACAATTTTTCGTGCCTTAAAATAATCGAACAATAAACGATTAACCCAACTCTTCTTAATCTCAGGGTATCTAAATATTGTTACTCTATCATTTGCCAATAAATCAGGTGTACTTATAACAAAAAACCAGTGTATATCATTAGCGTAATTTGCAGCAAAAGAATAAAAGGACTGTAGAATAGTTAACGCTCCTCCCAACTCTGCCGCAACATTAAATACAAGTATTTTTTTCATCAGAGATTAATAATTCCTTTTACTTTCTCGGTAACAACTTCTATTGGCAACTGTCCATCAATCACATTACTCCAACGATTCTTAGAGATTTCAATTTCATACAATTTTAGTCTTTTCATCCTAAGATATTTTGTTTCAGAATGGGGATCATTTTTCTCAATTGATCTTTGCATTGATACATCAATTGGAATAAAAAAGATTATTGAGAAATCTGGCTTTTTTATTAATTTCATTAGTATTCGCCAGGATAACCATCTTTCAAAATCAAATTGAGGATATTTTATTTTAAAGTCAATATAAGTATCCCATATATATCTATCACACAGAATTAATAGACCACTTGCCTCAATTAGCCTAAATACTATTCCATAATACCGGACTAAATCCCAAATGGACGCTAATAGTAACAACTTCATTTTCTTGGAATTTTGGGAAATCTCACGTCGAAATTCAGTTTTTTCTCTTTGTGTAAAATTTTTATCTTTTCGAACTAGATTTTTTATCCCCTCAACCCAAGAGGTATACCCACCACGGCTCCAGATTACTCGGCTCTTAACAGACTTGGAATCTAAATACTTCTTAATTAATTCAATCTGTGTTGATTTCCCCGCGCAATCAAGACCGCTAAAAGTAATCATATAATTCTCCAAATATTATTAATCTAAATTAATTGTGCTATGTGCCTAAAATTGGATTTCCAAGTAATACCATATCTTTGATAGAGCCAAATTCTATCCGGAAATATTATATTTCGTAATCCTTCAAGGGCTCCATTGTCGTTACTAAAGACATCAATCCCGAGAGTTGTTAGTCTGTTGGGTAAAGTTTTCAATCGATTATTGGTTTGATCGTACACCAAATTTAAAAGACGTCTTTTCTGTGCACTATTCCCCATTGAGACAATATATTCTGGGATATTTACACCTAGTAATTGTTTTGACAAATAACCTACAATCGCAATTCGTGTACTATTTCCATCTTTATTAGCCCAATCCATAATTAGTGACCAATCTAAGAAAGATCTCTCGACATTTGCAATATCATAATAAAGTCTAATATCAGGAGCACGAGAGTAACCATGCACACCAACATGCAACATGCAAATATACATTAAAGATTCTATTGGTGGTAGACGGATTGCTGTCCCTTTATAAGATATCAAATTATTCCAATCAATGATAGGTATAGTTGATGTGAGACATGGAAGATTTATCCTGCACGTTATATCCCAATTTATACTAAAATAGATTTTTTCTGGCAGGAATCCCTCTTTTCTAAATGATGAGGATATCAATATACTTCCGGCTTTTATTTCATGTATAGTAAATCCAAGATTTTTAAAAACATCATAAATTATTTCCTTCTGACTGAGATCTGCGTAATTGTCAACATCACCTGAACCAAACATCGATAAGTCTTGTCCAGAACTTAAGAGTGCACCAAAATTCTCTATAACGACCATCCTAGTCACACCTGCACTATATAACGAACTGTATACAGAGTCTAAGCAGGCTAGGATCTTTTGATTCCTAGCTCGAAACTGAACGATATATTTATTCCAATACTCCTCCTCGATTTTCAGTCTAACCATCAAAGATGCAATTGCTGGCAATATTTTTTTCTTTTTTGCAACTGAAAGGATATTTTCTCTACCGACATTTTCATAGAGTGCTAAGATTATGTCTATTTCATTAAGATTTAATGATATATGTTTAAATGCAGCCCGATAAAGAATCCAAAAATTTTTACCTTCCACTACCATCTACCCTTAAAATATTTATCGTTAAATTTTCTATAAATTTTGAAAAATTATCAGGAAGATTTTCTTTCGGCAGTTGAACTATATCTTCAAGGAAAAAGACAACATTCTCCAACATTATTATTGATGCAATTGCAATTTTCTCTTTTATAGAATAATTTTTATTTTCATCGTTTACAAGAAATCGGTCATCAGTTTTTACTCTATGTTCTAAATTGATCAAATCGATACCATTATAATTTGAATGGAGATCCCAAAATAAAGTTGCTGGATCGAACCAGATTGATCTTCGTTTATTTGTCTCCCAATCATAAATAATAATTTCCTTCTGTTCAGTCAACCAAATATTACCTCCCTGAAAATCACCATGCGTCATCGCGACTGGAACCAACAAGAAACAATCTTTAATTCTTTTTTCAGAAAATTCATTCAAACACACAAATAAAGAATGTTTTACAATATCTTGATGTTTAGGGAATCTTTCAAACAATGTAAATATTTCATTTTTCAAATGTGTGATGTAATGAGCAATATTAACAAACCCTAAAGTCTCGTGTATGAGTTCTTTTAAATTCTCTAAAGCTTGCGTTTGACCTTTCAGAAATGCTTTTCGATTTCGAACCCTAATTAATGGATTCCCATACATTATCTTTTCTCTATACCAACGCTCTCCTGATGTTAAAATATTTGGGATAAAGCTATATCTATATTTATGGCGAAAACTTAATTGATTATGCATATAAATATCACCATATCCTTCCTTTACAATACAATCGACATAACCTTTCTTAAAATAGTAGAAACGAATCGAGCGATTGCATGGAGAAATAAATATTGACTCGCCTAACGAGTCTTCAGAATATCGTAAGTATAATTTCATTTTTGCGAGTTGCCCGAATGAATGAGTAATAATGAATACGCCCAATTTTCCTATTAAAAATTTTATTATATTTCCTCGGATATTGTATTCACTATATAGAAATTTACGCATTTCTTGAGTCAAAAATCTTTCTGATAAAAATGATGGTTTATAATACAGAAACAATTTCCTAGCATATTTACTTTTTTCTAGAGAAACTTGTATTGCTTTCCCTTCAACCAAATTAAAGTATGATTCTAGAGTTGTTGTCAGAATTTTTAAAAAAGGCTCTCGCTCTAGCATTGTTTTAATGTCCATAATTTCGTCATTTTTTCTCTTTAAAATGAATAAATACTTTTAGTCATGACCACCGGCATAGCCGGTGGCTTGCTGTCAGCCCTGTAAGGGCCTGATACTGGCAGCAGCTAAAGCTGCGTTTCACAACAGCATCCAGTGC
>SAAR01000688.1 GCA_009916335.1 Erysipelotrichia bacterium
CAAATGGATTATCTTCTTCATTGCCAAATAAATTATCTTGTTGAGAATTTCGCAACGATAAGAAAGTGCTAATTTTTTCATTTAGCTCATCATGTTTACTGTTACCAGGTAATAGTAAATTAATGGCATCAGCACTACTTACGTCTAATGATTGAGCGAATTCCCCAGCCTCATCTTTTGTAAGACCATTTCCAAGAAGAATTTTCATCAGTGTTTTTTTCGCACTGGCAAGTTCTTTTTTGGGGTCAATTTGTTCAGGTTCTGGTTGCGGTAACTCTTTAGGAGTTTCGATATCTGCATTTTCAATAATAGCAACTCTGATTTTCCAAGTCTTTGTGCTATTTTCATAGACAAATCCTTCTTTTTTCAAAGCTGTTGCAAATTGAAATGCACCTTTGTCTTGAATGCAGATTTCATCACCAACTAAATGGTATTCAAGATTCAAACTTTTCAGTTCTCTTTCTATCTTATCAAGGTCAGCCAATGAAGCCATCGCTTGAGTAGAGGAACTTTCATCTTCAATAAAACCAGTATCTATCGACATAAGACCATCGAGACCATAAACGGCATCGAGTAATTGAAATTCAGCAACTTTTTCAATCATGACAGTAGGCATAGTGTTCCAAAATTTGGTTATTGCACCATCTGATGTTTTTTGAACAAATACACTGTAAGCTGCTTCTTTTCTAACTTTTTGACCATTTATCTCAAGTTCTGCCCAACCAATTAAATCTCGCTTTTCTTGCCATTCTCCATCTTTAAAAAATGGGAATTGTTTCAGTGTATAACCAGTCGTTGGTGGAACAATCATCCCTTTTCGCCTAGCAATTGAGCGAGCACCTTTGCGTCCAATCATTGGCTCATGTTTTGTAACCCATTGATTATCTATCTTAGACTTTCTTGGAACAAAATAGATTTCCTTCAGGATTGGGTTTAGCTGTGCTTGCTTTGCAATTTCTAAACAATACATCAAATCACCATCGGTAATTCCTGGAGCAATTTGAGTTTTGATAATGGAAGATTGTTCTTCTGTTAGCGCATATGCACTAAATGGCGACTTAATCATCGCTCCTTGGCTTTGTGATACATGAGTTAATTCATTTTTTGACATATTTTCTCCTTTATCGTTCCATTCAATCAATATGTCGCTATTGAATAAAACGTGATTTTTTTTGGATTTAATAGCTCCATTAAACCGACAGGAGAAAACACAGAAGTATGGCTGGTAAGCCGATAATTCTGAGATTGCTCTCTTATCGGCTTAATGCAGCCATTGATAGTAGTATGAGTTAAAAGAAGAGTTTTGGACTCTTCCTTTTTAAAGCTATTTTCAAAGTCCTTGTAATGTGATATAATTTCTTATCTCAAACAAGGATTAAAGATGACCTACTTTTTAATAGCAACTTTAGTTGTCTTAGGTTTTTTGGCGGTAGGCAAACTCATGTATGAGTATAAATCTGCCTCATAGTCTGTTTTGCTAAGTAATTTTCCCAAAGCAATAAAGCCTAGAAAAGATATTAGCAACCAAGGTACTATCTCCATAACCTATTCTCCTTTCTCATTTATTTTTTTCTCTGTAAATAGCGCCGATTACGATTAATGCAATGCTAATTAGTCCATTGTTGCTCATAAGTGCAGCAAAGGTCAAGTTGTTAGCATAAAGCACTGAACCAAAAATACCGATTC
>SAAR01000689.1 GCA_009916335.1 Erysipelotrichia bacterium
AAAGATAAAGATGATAAAAGGAATCACATAAGGAATAAAGGCATATTTCCAAACTAACAACTGACTTACCATCACATTTGCCTTATCAATTAACAAATAACGCATATCTTGAATGATTTGAGCAAGTGGATTTAACATGAGCACTTTAGCTGCTAGTGGACTTTTTTCCATAACCATCGAAATCGGATAGATAATTGGTGTCGCGTACATACCAGCTTGCATCATAACTTCCCAAATCGGTCCAATATCTCTAAAACGAACAAAGAGTGTTGCTAAAATAAAAGCGACGCCGAGTGAAAAGAGATAAAGCTCTACTAGCAATAGTGGTGCTAAGTAGGCATAGTGGCTAATATTGACACCATTGATGATGGCAAAAACAAAGACAACTAATAAATTGATCAGAAAGTTAATCATCGCATTAATTGAAACCGCAATGACAATGATTTCATTTGGAAAACTTAATTTTCTAAGCAAATCTCCTCGTGAAACAATTGAGACGAGTCCCATTGATGTTGTTTCCTGAAAAAAAGTCCACATGACCATTCCCAAGAGTAAAGCTACTTCAAAATGTGGCACATCACTACCGAATCTTAGAAAATAGATAAAGACCATATACATAACGGTAAAAAGCATCATTGGCTTCAGAATTGACCATAAATGCCCCATCAAACTACCTTGATAACGTAGTTTAAAGTCTGTTTTTACTAATTCTTTTAGTAATATTCTATTTTTTCGACTAAAAAAGTCCATAACATGATTTCCTATTCTTTTTGGTAAAATGACTGTCCCAAGTAATTATGGTTACTATATATATCATATTGTACCATTTTCACATCTTCTAGTAAATTACGTTGGGTACCAGATAAGCTCATCAAAGTTCCAGTATGACGTGCGTTATCAATGTAACGATTAATTTCTAGAGCGGGCAACTCATTTTGAACCTGCGTCATTAGCGCATAAAATGGCGTCACTTTTGCATTCGTTTGTGTCATCGCAAGACTTGTAAATTCATACGGTGCAACAACCGGGTAATCCAGTTTTTGATTATTTTTATTATTGTAGATAAAGTAGTCCGTCAAATGACCTAGTGCAAAATTCTTATCAATAATTGATTTTCCATCTTTGTAATTATAGATGCCTGGTAAATGATCACCATAAAAAACAACTGTTACATCTTTATTTAACTGATTAATCTCATCGATAAAACGCTTAGTTGCATCATCAGTATACTTTAAGCCTTGTGAATAAGTCTCTATTGATTTTAGACTATCTTTTTTAAGCGTTTTACTGCTAGCTTTTATCTCATTGTTATAATAGCCTTCTGTATAGGCAGAGTGGTTTTGAATTGTGACTGCGTGGATATATTGACCGCCTTCTTGAGATGGATCTTTGAGTTGATTTAAAATCGCATCATAAGTTGCATCATCTCTGACATAAGGAGAGTTGCCAATCCGCCCACCATCTTCGCCTACAATAACTGGATTAAATTTAATAATATCTCGCCAAACTTGTTCACGGTTGTAAAGATCTAAACTAAATAAATGAATCCCACTTTTCTCTTTAAAAGAGGTCGTGATATTTGGAAAATAATCCAGTACTGGCACAAGTTGACTAAAAGGTGTCGTTAAGGAGCCATTGTAATTTGTCATTGGAAAACTACTCAATGCTTCATACTCAATATT
>SAAR01000138.1 GCA_009916335.1 Erysipelotrichia bacterium
CTGGAGATATGATTGCTAGAAATGCAAATTGGCAAGCAAAAGTTCGTCAGCAGCTTCAACTCCATTTCACCAATGTTCAACGTGGCGTTTGGGCGGTGTGAGATAAGTAATCGTTCACTTTTACACATTAGTAAGCTTGATAGGTTTAAAGCTTTCTTGGTTAGCAAAGGATACCAAATCCTTGAAACAAAAGGATTGCATGAGGTTCTTCGAGCAAAACATGAATTAGAACAACCACTTATCTTGTATAATAGAGTTCATATATATTCTATCTTGGAGGTTTACATGTCAAAAGAAGATATCCTAGCCAAATTGGCTGGAAAACGTACACGTTGCATAGTTTACACAAGAGTTATGGGCTACCATAGACCTGTGGAATCTTTCAATGTTGGAAAATTAGGTGAACATAAAGAGCGGGTTCAATTTGAAGAGAACACTTGCTCACATAAATGTTCTTAAAAGAAAAAAATAGTTTACACACTGTTTTTTTTCGAGAGGCTAGGCCTCTCGTTTTTTTATCCACTTATTTTGCGGAAGCAACGGAATCTTTCAGGGCTTTCCCCACCTTAAATTTCACAGCTTTTGTTGCTGCTACATCAATCGTTTTATCTGTTCCAGGTACTCTTGCTTTTCTTGCAGCTCTTGTTGCTGTACTAAATGTACCAAAACCAATAAAACTTACTTCTTTTCCCGCAACAAGGGCGTCAGTGATTGCTTCAAGTGCTGTATCAACGACTTTTTGAGTGTCTTTTTTAGAGAGACCCGATTTCTCTGAAACCGCTTGAATAAATTCTGCTTTTTTCATTTTTTTCCTTATTGATTATTTGCTAATAGATAGTTAGCAAATGCCACGCCAATAATATTTCTATTTTCAGACATTGTAACAATATTGTTTTGAATATTGACATACTCACTCGCTGAAAGTAAGCCAGCTAAGGCAACTAATGTGAACACAATTTTCTTCATAAAAAACTCCTTTGTAAAATGTATGTAGCATTGTAGTGAAAATTCATATTTTTTTTAAAAAAATTACTGTTTTGAAATATTTTTTGTGCACATTGTGCTAATGTACCCCCTTTTAACATCTTCTTGACGTGGATTTGCGTAAATCATTGTAGTCCTGATATCACCATGTCCTAAAAGCCCCTGTAAGTGTAAAATATTGCCTCCTTGTTCGTTGGAATAATTGTTAGCAAATGTATGTCTTAATTTATGTGCACCAATGGGCTTAATGTGCGCCCTGCTACATAAGGCTCTTAACATTTTATCGACATTCTGTCTAGGAATAATTTTTCCATTCTTGCTAGTACAAATGAGTTCATCCTCTTTTCTGTTCAAAAGAAGTTCTGAAAGCTCATCTTCAATCAAATCTTTTTGAATGTAAGCTATTCTCTCTTTGTCTCCTTTCCCTGTTACCTTAAAACTATACACATCTTCATTCTCGCTTATGATACTTTTATATTTTAATTGTAATACCTCTGAAATTCTCAATCCTGCAAAAATCATCAATTTTAAAATCAACGAATCTCTAAAAGAGACATAATCATTTTTATTAAACATTTTGTTCTCGATGGCACTAAGTAAAGATTTCTTTGAATTTTCATCAAGACTGGGCGGAGCTTTTTTTTCGACCTTAAATTTTACACCTTTAAACAATTTTGTAAAATCAAGTAAGTTGTCGCCTTCTGTCTCAATAAATGTGAAAAATGTTTTTAAGTGGGCTACAACAACTTTTTTTGTGCCTGATTTCAAATTACCCTGTCTGTTCAACAAATTCTCTTTATAATCAAAAAAATCATATATTGCAGATGGTTTTAAGGTTTCTATCTTAATTTCATGTTCAACACTAGATAAATAAGAAATAAATTGATTTATTGTGTTTTTATAACTTTTTATAGTATTTTCTGATTTATTTTCATGTTTTAGTTTATTTTCATATTTTTTTAAAAAAAGCAATAAAGTATCACATAATTTCTCGTTCATTTTTACCTTCTTAGACAGTGTATTTTTTTCAAAACAAATAAATACTTCATTATATTACATAATGTAGTATTGCTAAAATCATTTATTACAGTGTAACAACAAGCCTTATTTTAAAAAGCTCCTAAATTTTAACAAATGTAATGAAGTATGTCAATAGTTTTTATATTATAATTTATCATTTTTTACAAAATATAATAAATTATTGCTTTATTTTAAAAAAATGCTATAATTGTCAAAATAAATTCAACTTTGGAGAATAATAATGGAAAACTTGGAAAGAAATTTTACAGAAGAAAAAAACGCTGAATTTTTACGAATCGCAATTAATAATGATGTAATGAAAAAAATTCAAGTTATAGCATCTATTAAGGATATTAATGGGAAAAAACAAGAAGTCACCTCACAAATAGTTGAAATGGCTGTTAATTTTTTATACAAAGAAAAAATTGTCAAAGAGCTTCAAAGTCTCGGAGAAAACTAATGGAAAAGAAAGAAACAAAATTTATTTATTATATTGTACTTTTCTTTGTGTGTATTGCCTTTTTTGTAGGTTTTTCATATATTATCGCTTCATCAATTATTTTTGGCTCTCTGCCAATTATGTAAGGCTCAATGAATGAATTTTATTTCTGCTAAAAAAAATTTCAATATTGACTCTAATCAATTTAGAATTTCAAGAACAGATTTTGTGAACAGTAAGTGTAACGCCTTTTTTAAATGGTTTACTACTGATACTCAGATATGTTCACTTGGAATAAGTATTGCAAAGAACCTTATCAAACAAGAATCTCTTCATGGAAGAGAAATAAGGGTTGATTTAACGCTTGAATATATGCAATATTCCCTTTTTGTTATTTTTACCAAAAAATCTGATACATTTTTCGATATTAAAATCACCAATTTTATTAAAACATCCAAAGCAGACACCCTTGAAATCCAATATCCCCATATGGTACTCCATGATTATTCATATGCTTACAAATTAGTTCCTAGGGGGACTTCTCATTTTCATTGTGTTTCTAATCTTGAAGCGTTTAAATATAAAGTTTATTTTTCAGGACATTTAATTTTTAAAAAAGAACCTTTTTTTAATAAATACAATTTTCAAAAACTATCAAGTGATATATTAAAATATTTGCTCGAAACAGACCTTGCACCTGTATTATCTGATGGAACCCCTTTACATGTAATAGTACAACCAAATGTAGTAAATGAAACGGTGAATCATAGATTACATGTAACATGTTCACTGTGGTACAACGAAAAAGAGGAGGGGGAAAATAAATACTATTTTTTAGTGGACAATGTTCATTATCTTTCTTTCTCTAATATCCGAAAAAATGCTTTTAAAATTGACAAGGTTTTTGAGCTGTCTAGCTTAAAGGTTATAAATAAAAAAGATAAACCATCAGGATTAAAAATTATTAAGAAAGGAAATAGTAAATAATGAAAAAACGTCCAACAAAGCAAATGGCAGCACAATTATCAAATAATACACAAACTTTCAGTTTGAATATATAATGAAGGGGACCTAGATGAAGATGAATTTTGCAGTAGATTTTTTATACAGTAAATACTACATGTTTTTAACATTGCTATTATTGTTTCCTGTGCCTGCAATATTATTGAAGTTTTATTTTTTTACATCAGCTCAATTTTGCCTTACCGCAGGAATTTTTTCACCGATAAAAAAGAAATAGAAGATGTTTAAATTTTTTGAAATTTTAGATAGCAAACTTTGTAAAAGCAACCCCGATGCTCTTATCGTTTTTGGCGATCAAAAAGATGAGTATGAGATTGTTAAAAGTAAGTTGATTTATCTCTGGAATGAGCACCTAAATGGTAAAACTATTATTCTCCCTGTTTCAAAAATTTGCTCTGGTCTTGCCAATATTCAACTTCATTCACCTAAAATTAACCAATTGATTTGCCGTTTTTATGCTTCTGCAAACAACAATAAGGGCCAATGATGTTTACAGAAGATAACTACGAAATTTTAAAAAAACACTTTCTTGTTTTATTTATTGTTGTCTCGTGCTGTTTTTCCATAGTGTTATTCCAAAATATCACAAAAAAACAAGAGGCAAAAACTCTTTTTTTAGAAAAATGTTCTCGTTGTCACGGCGAGCATGGTGAAAAAGTTGCATTTGGAAGGACTCGTATTATTAGAGACATGAAGCATGATGAGTTTTTATTAGCAATCAATGGCTACAAGAACAAGACATATGGCGGGCAACTTAAATACTTCATGGCTCATTTTGTAGAAAAATTAGAAGAGGAGCAAATTGAGCTAATTATGAATTATCTTGAAACTAAAATAAGGAAATATTATGAAAGAAAGAATTTTAGGTTTAGACATTACAAAAAATAGTATCGGCTGGGGGTTGATTGAAAATGACCCCGAAGATGATTCTAATAACAAAATTATTGATTGTGGTATTTTTCAATTTAAAGCTGGTGAGATTGCAAAAACTGGTGAATCGCCAAATACCCCAAGAGCCAACGCTAGAACAGCTCGTAATACGCTTAAAAAGGCAAAGAAACGTAAACGTGTTGTGTTTAACCTTTTTGTTGAACATGGTTTGTTTCCGAAAGTCAAAATAGAGCAAATTTTCAATACAAACAAACTTTCAAACGCATGGGAACTTCGCTCCAAAGCTCTTTATGAAAAGTTAGAGCCTATTGATTTTGGAAAAACACTTTATCATATCGTTAAACGAAGAGGTTATCAGTTCAGCCGTGCGGAAGAGCTTGATGCTAAAGACGGGGAGAGTGGCAAACTTAAAGAGGGTGGGCGTGCTTTAATGCTTGCGCTTGAAGAATCACCTTATCTGACGATTGGTGAATACTTATATCATCAAGAAAGAAAAACCAACCATCCGCAACCTAATAAAAAAAATGAGCTTGAAAGTGTGTATGACAGAACGCCTCACCGTTCTCTCTTAAAAAAAGAAATAGAGATTATCTTTGGCAAACAACGCCATTTTGGAAATTCATTTGCAACGCAAGAACTTCAAGATAAATTCATGGCAATATTTTCATTCGTGCCAGAACCGCAAAGCACGGAAAGACTTATTGGTACGTGTACGTTAATTCCAAACGAAAAAAGAGCCGTTAGAGCTTCATATAGTGCTGATTTACATGTAGTATTGACACGCTTCATTAATTGCGTGATTGTTAATAGTGTTACAAATTCAGAAACAAAACTTACAGAATTTATCGATCTTGATAAATTGCTTGACTTGGCACATACTCAAGAAGAAATTACGCACACTTATATGCGTAAGCTTTTAGGATTAAGTGATACACAGCTTTTTAAAGGGTTGAAATACGATACAAAAGTCAAAAAAGCCTCTAAAGCCAAAAGCAACAAGGACTTATTTGATGAAGCCAAAGAAGAAGAGGTTATTGACTTCTCAAAATCCGAGAAAAAAATCTTGGTTGAGATGAAAGCTTACCATGAGATGAAAAAAGCTTTTGGAGTTGATTTTACTCTAGTACGTGATAATATAGACGTTTTAAATTCAATCGCACACATTCTCACAGTTGAAAGGGGTGATAATGCACGAAAAGAGCGTCTAAGTGTTGTTTTGAAGCCATTATGTGAGGCTAAAATGGATACAATTATTGAAGCTCTACTTAATACAACACCCAAAGTATTTAAAGACACACATAATCTATCCATTAAAGCATTAGACGTTATTATTCCTCAAATGAAAAAAGGGTTACGCTATGACCAAGCAATAGAAATTTTTGGACAAAAATCTCAAATTCGTTCAGAGTTTTTACCCGTGCTTGATAAAACAGAAATCTATGTTAATAACCCCCTGGTAAAACGTACTGTTTCAAAACTCACTACACTGGTAAACGAGATTATACGCTATCATGGTCCATTTCATAAAGTCCACATTGAAACAGGCAAAGAGCTTCTTACAAAAGCTGAAAAAGAGGCTATTTTTTACGGCAACAAAGAAAAAGAGCAAGCTAAAAAATCAGCAGAGAAAAAGATTGTTGAATTTTTTGGTGAGAATGTTAAATTGTCTCGTAAAAATATTGATAAATTTAGACTATGGGAATCTCAAAATGAGCATTGTCTCTATACAGGTGAACGCATACCTTTAGAGCGATTATTTGAAGATGGTTATGCAGATGTGGATTACATCTTGCCTCGAAGCAGAAGCTTTGATGATACGTTTGGCAATATGGTCGTATGTCACAAGCAAGCTAAAAT
Organism: Erysipelotrichia bacterium; assembly: GCA_009916335.1. The sequence continues at coordinate 6,215 of SAAR01000138.1, forward strand.
TCTAAAAGCCGATAAAACTCCATTTGAGTGGCTTGGTAATAATGAAGAAAAATGGGAAGCATTTAAAGCTCGTGTTGCAATACCATCTCTTTATGGAAAAATGGGTAAAGGTAAAATCAATCGCCTACTCAAAGAGAATTTTAATGAGCAAAGTGCATCAGAATACGCATCAAGACGCTTAGAAAACTCACGAAGCTATGCGTGTAAAGTTATTCAAGAGTTATTCCGTGATTATCTCATTATGCCAAAATCACCTAATGGTGGCAAGATTCAAGTGCAAACACGCAATGCGTGGCTTACAGCAGAGCTTAGACGACAATGGACGGGCTATCAATCACTCGATTTATACCAAGATAGAATGACTGCTATCAATGCAATCGTTGTGGCTTTTTCTACTCAAAAAATGGTGCAAAAGCTATCTCAACACTTCAAATGGAAAGAATCACCATTTGAGAAAGAAAAGCCTGAATTTGAGATGCCGTATAAAGCTTTTTATACAGATATGCACTCAATGGTACAGCATGACCGTTCTCACAAAGACAAAAATGGAATAATGCGAAACAGATTGCTTATTGCACGCTCACCGATTAAAAACGTAACAGGTCAAGCACATGAAGTTGGATTGACACCAATTCATAAAGCGAAAGATATGCTGGGTGTTGTGGTAAGAGATGGCCAAGCTCTTGCACCACATAAAACAATCGCAAGAGTTGATATTTTTGAAAAAGATGATAAAACGTTAATGTTACCTTTATATGTTGCGGACATGAAAAAGCCATTACCTTATAAGGCGTATAAAAAAGGCGTGCCATCTGATTTAGTTCATGCGGATGATTTTAAATTTTCGTTATGTAGTTCTGATCTGGTATCAATTTTTGATGATGATAAAATAATGCTTGGGTATTGCAAAACATTTTGCAAATTTAACATCGCTATTCTTTTAGATAACTTTTCTGGAAAAACACCTAATATAGGTATTACAAACAGGAAAATTATCAAATATCAAGTCACTCCACTAGGGTATTATTATCCTGTTAAATCCGAAAAAAGACTGCCAACTTTGGCAAAATAATGGGATGGAGAACGCTATTTATCAGCGAGCCTTGCAAGCTAAAGCTCGCTGATAATAACCTCATATTAACACAACAAAAAGACAATGTACCAATTTCGATTCCGCTCTCAGATATAGACACTATCGTGCTGGAAAGTTTGCAATCCAGTATCACATCACTACTACTTTCCAAAATAGTAGAATATAAAATTGCTTTCGTGATTTGTGGCAATAACTTCACGCCCAATGGAATTTTGTACCACATGGGAGCACATTGTCGAAATACAAAAGTAGCAAAAGCCCAAGTCTTGATGAGCCAAGAACAAAAAGATTTGCTTTGGCAACAAATTTTGAGACAAAAAATCATCAATCAAGCAAATACTATTAAGGCAAAAATTCACGATCAAAAAGCATACCTCAAATTAATGGAATATGCAGACAATGTTTCGCCTGGAGACAAAGAATTTGTCGAAGGATATGCAGCAGCTTTCTATTTTTCAAAACTCTTTCCTCAATTAAGAAGGCGAAGAGAAAATCTTATAGATATTCGAGATTCAGCACTTAACTATGGATATGCAATCTTGAGAAGTTGTATAAGTCGCTCATTAACAGTAACAGGCCTTTTGCCAATGTTTGGTATTAAACACGATAACGAACTCAATGCATTCAATCTTACAGACGACATGATTGAGCCTTTTCGTTCGTTGGTAGATTGTGTTGTATATGATTTGTTTGATGGCGTTGAAGATTTTGGAGATTTTTTGCAAAAAGAACATAAAGTAGCGTTACTGAGTATTTTGAGCCAAAAATGCTCAATAGAAAATCAAAACAAAAGTGTTTCCATGGCAATAGAAACAATGTGCGAATCTCTCAAAAAAGCTGCTTTAACGGGCAAAAACGAAATAATATTGCCAAAAATATAAGAATAGGGTCTACCGTACTTGCCAGTTAAACAAGGATACGGTATAATAATTTACCTGAAGATATAGCAGTCAATCCTACCGTACTTGCCAGTTAAACAAGGATACGGTATAATATTAATTCAAAATTTTCTATCACGCCACGTACCGTACTTGCCAGTTAAACAAGGATACGGTATAATGTTGTGCCATTATAAGTTGTACCAACTGTAACCGTACTTGCCAGTTAAACAAGGATACGGTATAATAAGTGTACTTTAATATACAAAAGTATATAAACCGTACTTGCCAGTTAAACAAGGATACGGTATAATATACAAAAACAAGCTGAGAGTGGCCGCTTTACCGTACTTGCCAGTTAAACAAGGATACGGTATAATTTCCTGATGGTGTTTCATCGTCAAAAGATTACCGTACTTGCCAGTTAAACAAGGATACGGTATAATCTTTCGTTAATACCCTAACATATCCCAACAACCGTACTTGCCAGTTAAACAAGGATACGGTATAATAGGGGTCGCGTGAGACCAGTAAACTTCGTTACCGTACTTGCCAGTTAAACAAGGATACGGTATAATAAGAGTATTTAAACCTCGAAGAGAGTTGTCACCGTACTTGCCAGTTAAACAAGGATACGGTATAATCTTCAAGTTCTTTCAATGCATTTGAGATAGACCGTACTTGCCAGTTAAACAAGGATACGGTAT
>SAAR01000690.1 GCA_009916335.1 Erysipelotrichia bacterium
TTTAGACACTATGCAAACTTTTAATCAATGGCTTAAAGATAATGGGCTGTATGGACAAACCAATAAAGGTTATGAGTATCCCTCACAACCTATCAATAATGTTGGTGTTGATGACGCTGTTTCTTCTGCTATGAATAACATGTATAAGGGTGGCGATGAAGTCTCGTTTTCGAATAATATTCTTGGTGCTGCTAAAGTTGCTGACAAAGCTGATAGTTTTGCAACTATGGATGAATCACTAAATATAGGAGCTACAAAAACTTCTACTATAGATTTAAAATCTTTGCTAGATAATGCAACAACAACTAAATCTTATCCTGTTACAACTACCGTTCTTGATAAAACAACCTCTGCAACAGGCGAAGTTACAACCAAAACACTCTCTAAGATTAACTATCCTGATGGTACTTATAGCAATGTTACAACCCTTGCACAAAAATTTGCGGACGCTACAACAAAGTTTGATGTTACTATTTCAACGCCTATTAGTACCACAAATGGTACTAAAACGCTCGAACAGGCTTATACTGTTACAAAAAATGCTAGTGGTCAAGTTACAAATAAAGTAACGACTAAAGAGCCTACTTTAACATATACGGATTCTAGCGGTCACACAACTACCGCTTCAAACACTTCGACCAAAACCGCTACTGAAAATCAAGATAAAGCCTCTCCTATCGACTTAACCAATATTCAAAACGCTTTGAATCAGATGAATAAAACGCTTACGGAGACTAAAACGCTTGTTAAAGATATGATTGAGCATATTCCTGCCAATAGAACTGCTTTAGACACTGCGTTAAACAATTTTAAAACAGGTATGAGTGACCTTACTTTAAGTCTTAACAATGCGACTGATTTTGTTAATGGCTTACTTGATACGTTGAATGATTTACAAAAACAGTTGGATAATGCACTTGATAAATTTAAGGATGAACCTACTATCTCAATGCCATCAGGTCAATGTCCTTTTCAAGCGAATTGGTATGGTCAAACATTTCAAGTAGACCCCTGTAAATTCGTTGCGCCTTATCGTCCAATTATGGTTATTTTTCTAACGTTTTTTATGTCATTTGCTGTTTTACTTTTTGCACTCAAATATCTTTTTAATGTCTCATTAGGCGGTAAATAATGAAGTCTTTTTTTACAGGTGTCTTTGGTTTTTTTATCGTTATTGTTGAATGGATTGTTAAGAAAATAGGCATTAAAGCGGTTGTTATTGGTATTCAATTAACTGCAATGACGTTGTATAGGATTTTTTTGTTAACGGCTATGGCGTTCTTTTTAAACTTTCTTTTTAGATTGTGGACACTTTTAAAAGATTTGATTAAACAGTTTAATGAGCTTGGTATCTCGGTGAGTGGTGTTTCTTATGGTATTTCTAATTCTCAGCTTGTTTCTAGCTTTTGGGGATTTGTTCATGCTTCGGGCTTAGATGATGCCATTATGACCGCTGGCTCTTTGTTTATATCTCTTTTGGCTGGGTATTTTGCTATTCAAGCTTACAAAATAGTTGTTTTTGTTTATCGTGATGTTGTTCAACTTATCAACACACTTCTAGCTCTTATGACTAGATGATGTAGCTCTTGCTCTTAAGAAAAAAGAAAAATTTAATGAAAAAAAAGAGGTTTAACTTTTAATGAGTTGCAGTCGGGCACACAATGTGAAAAACGACCGCTTA
>SAAR01000691.1 GCA_009916335.1 Erysipelotrichia bacterium
GTGCTAATGCCTTGTCTCGCATTAACTGGTACTCTTGACTGTTTCTATCCATAATGCAAAGTAAATTGTTTTTGGACAGAGTTCAAATTACGGTCTCGAGAGGATGCGTAACAACAATTTTTTTTATATTAGCTTTGTCTGGATGCTCTACAGCATTATGTCTTATTGCATTTCTAATAGTTATTATTCTTGAACCTAATACTCCTACATTATTGGATTTAAAATGGCAAACGATTGTCATAATAGCTATTTACTTTATATTATCATTAAAAATCCTTGTTAAACTAAGTAGATCATTAAGCAATTCAATTTGCAATTTTCTTTTTGGAAAGGAGGAAGAGAATGATATTTAAGTATAAATTTTGTCTTTGGTTAATCGATACACTTAGCAATCAACCATTAACATTAGAGCAAATACAAAAGAAATGGTTATATTCTTCTTCAAATGAAGATGGGGACCATTTAGCAGAACGAACGTTTAATCGTTATCGCAGACTCGCCGAATCATTGATGTACGTTGAAATAAAATGTGACAAGAGAAATGGTAATACATATACAATCGAACGTCCGGAAAGTTTAAAAAACGACGAATTACAACAATGGTTATTAAGTGCATTTCGTTTGTCTAGTCTCTCTGAACGTGTAAACCAGCGTGAAGAGGTAATAATCGAGCAAGCACCTCCAGGCGCTTTTCTATTACAAACCATAATGGATGCAATAGACAAGAAATGTGCTCTTCGTTGTTTATATAAATCACACTATAAAAAAGCCAAAAATATTGAAATACTACCTGTCTTTGTTCGTTTGTACAAACAACGCTGGTATGTAATAGGTGAAAATAGAGAAAAGAATTCACCTATTACCTGCGCATTGGAGCGTATTAAAAGCATTGAGCTAAATGAAGATGGCAAATTCAAGATTTCGTCCAAACTAAAGCCTTTATTAAATTCAACGGCATTTTTTGAACATTGTTTTGGAATAATCCGCCAGTTTGAGCCAATTACAATTCAGTTTCGCGCATTCTGGCCACAAAATGAATACATTAAAGACGTCCCTCTTCATACATCGCAAGAAATTATAAATCAAACAGATGATTATACCGATTTCGAAATTTTTGTGAGGCCAACTTACGATTTAAAACAGGAATTGCTTTGGCATAGGGATAAATTAGTAGTTATATCTCCCGAATCTTTTCGTAAGGAAATGATTCAAATTCTAGAAGCTACAATAGCTAGTTATAAAACAGGAGAATGTCACTCTGTAGATGAATGAATAAAGCCTTATCAATTAATAAAAAACTAAATTTTAAAATATGAAAAAGAAATTATTATCGATGTTTTCAATCCTGCTATTACTTAGCAGCTGTAGTACCCAAGATGAACCTGCATTAGCCCCACCAGTAGATGCAAAAACCTATACGGTTTCTTTCGGGTTAGCCGGCGAAATAACAAGTATTACTGATTCTCCTTTAACCCGTGCAGTATCAAATGATCTTTATGGAATTCAAGTTTATTCGACCCCTGACTCCACATATGCTGAAGGTGCTTATCAGTCGGAAAGACCCTATGCATACGGGATTTTTGATGACAAAGCCAAGATGAGTATAAAACTGTTGGCTGGATATAAATATCGTTTTATTTGCACAATGATAGTCGATGCAAAAAGTAAGCTTTATAATTG
>SAAR01000692.1 GCA_009916335.1 Erysipelotrichia bacterium
TAGAAAGCATTACATTATGGCTAAAAAAGAACTCACAATTAACGCAAAAGACTTTAACTTAGATAATATTGGCACAACCTTTGAACTACTTGATTTGTACCCTGTATTTAATCAAGTTGACAACTTAGATGAAAATGGCAACCAACAATTTTATAAAAACGGTAATGTCATGACAAAAGAAACTGATGAAATTACGGGTTATATGTACGCTGTAAAAGTGTTGGACGGTAAATTTAAACGTAAAACACAGACAGTCAAAATCAATGGCATTGACCCGCTCATGACGATTGAAAAATTTTATAATTCAGATGATGTCAAAATCAAATTTGAAAACCTGAGAAATTCCTACATCGGGCAAAATGGGTCTTTGTCTTATCTGGCAGATTCAGTCTCATTGGCAGACGATAACAAGTTCAAAAAATCTGATGAGAAAGCAGGTAAATAAGTATGAATACAATCACACGACAAGACCTAGTCTCACTAGGCTATCAAAGCGAAACCGCAAGAAAAATCATTGCACAAGCAAAATCAATCTTAATCAGTCGTGGTTATCTGTTCTATGATAATAAGCGATTGGGGCGAGTACCTGTCAATGTAGTTGAAGAAATTCTAGGTGTTCAATTAGAAGTAGGTGCTTAATATGGTATCAATCAATTACACCAAGTACAAAGGGAAGCAAGGCTTAACTTATGGCTTTCAAATAAAAGATAATCAAGGTATCCGTCTTTTATCAAAATCAGGTTTTAAAACCAAAAAAATTGCCAAGGCAACAGGCGAAAAAATAAGATTGGAGCTTGACAGTGGTAGTAAACTCAATCTTTCAAGTACAGTGCATGATATTTGGCAAGTATGGTATGACCTTGAAATAAAACCCTCTAGCTTATCTGAACGAACAAAATACAAGTATAGAAGTCATGGCAGAGTAATTGCCAAACTATTTGACGGACAAAAAGTGTCGAAAATAAAGCCTAGTGAATATCAAAAAATAATGAATGATTACGGTAAAAATGTCGGAAAAGATAGTTTAAAAAGGCTTGATAATGAGATTAAAAAAGTCGTTGCTTTTGCTATCCGTGACAAATTATATATGGATGATTTTACTGCAGGTTATAAACGTAATGCAGGTAAACAACCTAAAAAAGCAGAAGATAAATATATCGAAAGCATTGAAGATTATAAAAAAATACTTGATTATTTAGCTAATCATCTTGACTATAAAATCAGTGTGATACCCTACTTTTACTACCTTATGTTTAAGACTGGACTGCGACTTTCAGAAACGCTTGCGGTTAATTGGGAAGATTTAAATTTTGACAAAATGGTACTTTACACTTATCGTAGATACTCTCTAGCGGATAAAAAGTATGTACCACCTAAAACACCTGAATCTATCCGATATGTGCAGTTAGATGACGAAACAATAAAAGCCTTTAGAGCCCTTAAAAAGAGCCGTATAGCTCTTAATGGAGATGTAGAGGACAAAGAAATGGTATTTTTAGAACCCGACAACCAGATTTTATCACATTATAAAATCAATCGGGCAATTCAAAAATATCTATCTGACTTAAACATTACACCAATTTTCACGCCTTATGGGACACGCCATACCTATATCAGTGTGTTACTCGCCCAAGGCGTAGACATTGAAGTTATTGTTAAACAAGTAGGACATAAAAATAG
>SAAR01000693.1 GCA_009916335.1 Erysipelotrichia bacterium
ACTTTTAAAGTGATGTTGAGATTTTCATGACCTAAAATTTTTGATATGGAAATTAGGTCAATACCTTTTAAAATTAAAAACGATGCATAAGTGTGTCTTAAAGAGTGAGGATGCACATTTTTTCCTGTCAATCTTTTGAGAGTCTTATTACATGCTGAGTTAGATACACCAAAAATAATCCGATTGTATTCGTTGTATTCCCAAAAGTTACTTTGATAGTCTCTTAAGAGGTCCAAAGTTTTATTTGATATTGGTACTTTTCTTTTAGATGCTTCATTTTTCGTATCTGACCAGTCATTTGTGATTGAATAGTTCCAGGTCTTGTTAATTGATATGATATTAGCTTCCCAGTCGATATCATCCCATGTTAGGCCTAAGGCTTCAGCAAAGCGTAAACCAGTGACTGCAATCAAATATAAGGCAAAGTAGCTTTTATATTTGATATTATTCTCAGTCTCATTGATCAGTGACAGGTATTCATCTTCTTGTAGAAATTTATCCTCTACAGATCGTGGCTGTTTTTGTGATTTAGCTTTTACAAAATCTGCGAAGTTTTCATCTATAATCTTCTCATGCACAGCTATCTTCATAGCTGATTTGATATGATAGTGAAAATTCTCTATAGTTTCCTGTGAGTATTTCTGGCCAAACTGATTGAGTACCTCCTGATAATATGTTGCGGTAATATCAATTATTTTTATGTTTGGCATATACATTTCAATATGCTTCTTTGTCTGTTTATATTTTTGCCAAGTTACTTCAGATATGTGTGGCCGTTTATGAATCTCTGCCCATCTATCGAAGAAATCAGAAATTAGTACATTCTTATCAGTCATTGTATCATGGGAAAGCATAAGTTCTGCTTCAAGTGCAAATTGTTTAGCTTCAGCTTTTGTTTTAAACCCACTTTTTGATTTTATTTTGTTATTACCAGTCGAATCTTTATAAGAGATTCTATACTCCCATGTATTATTGTTTCTTTTTCTGAAATATGCCATTAAATCTCCTAAATCTATGGTAAAATGGGTATAGTAAAACCTACTGTATTCCAGTATTCTTTACTATATTTTGGTAAGCGTTACTCACAATCTTTTGGCCGAGGTGGTGAGTGGCGTTTTTTTATAGGCTTAAAAACAGCTTCATAATCATAAATAGCACAATCAGAATAGGTATCAGAATTATTAAGCACCCAATAGCACTCATAGCCTCGCCTACAACTTTAAGTCCTTCGCTCGTCCTACCTATCTCTGCCGCAACTTTATTAGCCTTAGAATTAACTATTTGTGACTCGTAATCATGAAATATTTCTTTTACGCTACCTGGTGGGAATATATTTCCACATAGGGGGCATTTTGTAGTATTGTATGTTAACACTATATCTTTTCCACAGTTAGAGCATTGAGACTTTAAAGTAACACCGTCTATGTTCATGTTTTCTCTCTCTCTATTTTTCGATTGGTGTGAAGCTACCTACAACCTTGCCAATGATTCTAGGTTCCTCTGTGAAAGCTGCAAACTTATCAGCGTATTTCTCATTAGTAGAAACGAGACGTAGCCCATCCTCTTCTTTATAGACTTTCTTGATATAACTTTGGCCATCCCAGTCCACTGCATAGACATCACCATCATAATCGAAGGGGCACACTTTAATTAGTGCCACGTCTCCGTTGGGGTAATCC
>SAAR01000694.1 GCA_009916335.1 Erysipelotrichia bacterium
GAATATAGCCATTCACGAAACGGCTTATTTGTACACCAACGGTATCATCGGCAATTGGCCCTATTACAATATCATAGTGATGTGCAGGAATGCTGTATTGTTGTTACGATTCATTAATACAAACTCAGCCCATTCCGGACAATAGTCATCAAAAATCTTTATCTCCAAATCATTACTATTGAGGATGTCATCATCAAATTGATATGTGTTGATAATCGGCTCGCCTTTCATAAGCGTTCGTGTTGTACGAACAGCCATATCGAAAGCTTGTTGTTTGTTAGCATTCAGATATAAACCACAACCAAAATCTTTGCCTCGTTTAGAGCGACAAAGATCGATTTCCTGGATATCAACATTGGAACCATGATATAAAGTAATCATGCTAATTTTCCTCCTTTCTTTGAACAGATAACCGTCAAGTCATTGACGGCATCCTCAATAGACAATGTATGCTCAGCAGCATAACAGTCAATTAGAAAATCGATGCCGCTGAAACGACGCAAATAGGCATAAGCTTGCGAGTTGGTTAAGCTGAACTTTGCAGCGAATGCACCCACACAGCAAACCACATATTCTATTTTATTTGTCACATCATTCTTATTCATAATTGAACTTGTTTATATTGACATTATTAGCGTTGTAAAGATACGCATTTTTGCTGAGTATCAGGCTTGTTTTTAAAGAGTATTCACCGAATGAAGCTTCTAAAGTTCGATTTTAACACAGAAATGCTTTATGCAAGAACTTCGAATGCTGAAATCATTATCTAAAGCTTTATGTTTTGAAAAAAACGCTTACTCTGAGCGCACTGTTCTTATGGAAAGCGGGGTGAGCATGTTGCTGTATGAAATTATAATTTTTCAGACTCTCTTTTTCTTGCGCTGGACATCTGCTATCATGTATTTGTACCTAATATACTTCTTGCTTTTTAATATCTATGTCATATTTTGGCGTATCTTATCATCTATCTTGGCAATAAAAATAATATATGAAACAAACATATCAAACACTAGAAAATTTCTATAATAACAACAAGTATCATCTTGATAGTTCATGGTCGATTTTTAATAGCTTTTGGTTGAATACAGTCCAATATGAATTGATTCAAGCTATATTAGAGGTAATGATAGATACCTCAATATCATCGAAACAGACAATTGAAATTAACGTCGATTCAACTCAAAAAATCACTGTAAAAGTTTTTTGTAAATCATTTGTTAATGATAAATTGCTAGACAGTGTTACAATTCTTGAAAGAATATATGATCATAAAAAAGTAGAACTTCGTCACTGTGGTCTTGTCGGTGTAAATTCTTTGAGTTATATATTTGAGATTATTTCTGATGGAAGACAATTAGAATTTCAGAATCGCAAATTGATAATAGATAAGCAGATTCATTCAATAAAAAAAGAAGAAGTGAGTGTGTCTTTTCGTATTGAAGAATATATGTCATCTTTTAGCATCAGAAAAATGAAACAGATGCTAAAAGAATACACTTACATATATCCTAATGTAGAATTCCTGTGCAATAAAGAAAAAATAGCATCGCCGAGTGGAATTTCAAACTTTGTATCAATACCCGTTGGCGGAATTAATTCACTAAAAAATGTCAGGAAATAAGTTGTGCATATCATTGATTATTAGTATTTTAATGGTGATCAAACTATTAATATA
>SAAR01000695.1 GCA_009916335.1 Erysipelotrichia bacterium
GGTGGCCATTGTGCCTGCACGCCCTTACCATCCTCAAGATAAAAGCCATGTAGAACTAGGTGTCAAAGCATGCCAGCGATGGATTCTTGCCAAACTTCGCAACCATGCTATACCAAATAATGTGATTATTAAACTTTAAACACTTAAACTTCTTCTTCTAGCATCTGTCTTAAACGTTTTTGAGGATTGGTACATTGCCAACCAAAAGCATCTTGAATGGCTACATGTAAATCCCAAAACGTATAGGTTTTTGGAACTTCAATGCATCTATAAATAGCAGGTTATGTATGTTTTAAAGTGACTACAAACTGGTAAATAGGCTTATTGGAGCGCATATGAGACATAATGTACTACCTTAGTTCAATGTATTTTACTGCAACTATTATACAATCACTTAAGGAATTCCTTGATGGAGATAGACACTTAATTTTTATTTCAAGATTTTAGGATTGCCCAAGATAATGCTCTGTAATGTATGCTCTATTGTGCTTCATCTCCCAGCTAACACCTTGGAGAGATTGTTCATACGAATAACCAGCTTGAGCATATTCAAACATACGTCGTTTAGCAAAGTTCCACCGCAATCCATGGGTTCCTTCACATGGTATACTTAATGTTTGACACGCCTTTTTAATAGATTGATAATATTCACTTCGTTTAATTTTAAACACGTCATAAAGAGCTATGCACGATTCTAAGCGTCGATAAGTATTTTCAGTGATGAGTATTTCACCTACTTTTCCACCTTTTTCTTTGGTTAGGATGACACCTTTTTGTTCTTTCGTGATAGAATCATATTTATAGCAAAGTAGCTGTTCTTTTTTAATTAAAGCACATCCTTCAACTCTTGCACCACCTTCGTATTCAATGCGCGCTGCAATATGATGCCAAGGATTTTCTTTGAGTGCGTCTATGAGTGCAATAGGATCAGCGTAAGCACGGTTGTGATAGTTATCCGCTACCAAATCAAAGTTTCTAGCACTGTTAAGCATGGATTGGCGAATAGAAAAGTTATAGTTTCTTGCTTCACCATATTTTGCTTTTGTGTAATAGGTAAGAGCAATTTCAAGCTTACCTAATGCGGCACTGATTTTTTCAAGATATTGTTTTGAGGGATAATATTCAAGTTTGTAATCCATGTAAGCGATGATATGCTCAGAACTGATCACTTCAGCATCTTTGATCTGCCAGTGTTCTTTGAGATAGTTGAAAAAATTGTTCCATACATTGCGGTAACTCTCCATTGTTTTATACGAAGAAACTTTTTGAAAATTTGGATGTGTTGGATCAATACGTTCTAACTTGGAAGCGCTTGAACAAAAGATAGCTTTGGTTAATTCTGCACTTTGATAATAAACGGAACCTCGCATGCATTTCTCTTAGATAAGTTTTTTGATAGATTTAGCCCCTATCTTAGGCAAATTTTGTTAAGTCAATCTGCTTTTTCATTGATAATGAATCATAACGTGCTAAGCTACTCACGGCTCTTTTGGTTAAGATGGTACGATTCTCCGTAGAGTGGGTCTGAGCTCCAACTATATTTTTCAAAAGATAAAATATGAAAGAACTGTAGCATAGAAAGTTGTTGGATTAATTTATAAAAGATTTTAAAATGCAAGATACTTTTTTCTAGTTTCCATTTTGAAAAAAACAGTGCAACACATACCATAAAAT
>SAAR01000696.1 GCA_009916335.1 Erysipelotrichia bacterium
TACTGGTAAGACAGTCGATATCAAAGGAGATGCTACCTATAATGACTGGATGGACAAGCTTAAGGATCTTCATTCTGATGATGAGATTGAGAAGATGAAACAGAAAACTATCAATCTAAAAAAAGATACTAATGACTTATCAAGAATGAAGTCGGTTTTAGGTGCTAGCAATCCTCAAATACTGGAACAATACCAAGAATTGAAGTATAATGGGGGTAGTGAGTGGACCAAGTTAAAAGACAATTACTTTGTCAAATCTCGACTTAAAGATGGCCGTTTTGGCTCCGTAATTAATTCAGAAAAACAATCCCCGCATATTAAATCAACCGCTACTAAAGGTAAAAGTTACTTTGAAGATGATGTTGATGTTCAAAAATTGTTTGATAAATATGCTGGTACTGGTTTTGTTGAGAGACAACGTGATGGTAAGGTCCGTAAAAATACAGAACTTGTGATAGCGAGTGATTTCCAAGGAATTGCCGTTAATCTTGAAGGAAATTTTAAAACTAATATGTTTAAAATACACCATTCCAAAAATAGGACTCATATTGTACCGATAAAGAAAGGAGACTGATTATGGATTTATATCAATATTTGGGAAAAACTATTAAAGTAATCTTTGATGATAATCAAGTCCTTGAGGGTTTTTGTAATACTTTTACTGGTAAGTTGGATACTGAAGATGAATTGTATGACGAAATAACTATAAAAACTGATAAGCACGAATATATTGGCTTTGGTGAAAACGAAATTAAAGCGATTGAAATAATCGAATAAAAGCATTTAGCAAATAGGCTAGGTGCTATTTTTATACACAAATAAAGCATTTGTCACACAGACAGGTGCTTTTCTTATACATGAAAGGGTTAATATGAAAGAAAGTGCAAAAGTTAATATTCTAGGAGTTGTTTACACTATTTATGATGAAGTGTCGGTAAAAGATGATATTCGTATCACCGATTGTGATGGAGTAACTGATTTTACTACTAGAGAAATCTTAATAGCAGAAATGAATTCTGATCCAAACAGTTGGAAAAAATTAGACATCTACAAAAAACGCACTATTCGACATGAAATTGTTCATGCCATACTTTTTGAATCTGGATTAGATCATAATACAGAATGGGCTAGAAATGAAGAAGTTGTTGATTGGATTGCCATTCAATTTCCTAAGTTACTAGATATCTTCAAAGATATTGAAGTAGAGTCGTTTTAGTTAACGACTTTTATTCTGCCCTCTACTGCTCAGGGCGATATAAATTGTAGCTGTTTCGGTGCCGACCGTAAACGAGATTCGATTGGTCACGTAATGACTGGAGGAAAACGATGAATAAATCATTAAAATTCGATCTTCAACTTTTTGCTGAAACGACCGAGGTAGAACCTGCAGATAATACTGAGGTTGTCGAAACAGAAGTTAAAGAAGATCATGCTGAAAAAACTTTCACTCGTCCTGATATCGCCAAGATGATTGCTGCCGAAAAATCAAAATGGGAGCAAGAGTTTAAAGAAAAAGTTAAAGAAGAACGGGATGAAGCTGCTCGACTTGCTAAACTTTCTGAGGAGGAACGCCAACAAGCTATTATCCAAAAGGAAAAAGATGACCTTGAAAAAGAAAAGGCTGTCTTTCGCCAAGAACAATTGTTAGTTGAAAAAGGCAAACAGCTCCAAGC
>SAAR01000139.1 GCA_009916335.1 Erysipelotrichia bacterium
GTATTTACATCATACGTTATTAATACCATCATCAGAATCATCACCTCTATGAGATAAACGGTGGATATTCATCCAGATCACCACGAATATGTCTTGACAACAGTTGTGCTTGAACATAAGGAATTAGTCCAATCGGAATCGTCTCTTTTATGAAAGGATGTGTAATTTCGATTTGTTTCCTTTTTTGCCATTCGGTTAATATTTTCTCTCTTCCTTTTTCGTTTAAAAGGACTGCATCATTTTCTTTCACTTCAAAATCACTCTTTGATATTTGATTACGATTAATCATAGTCAATACCAAGCGATCAACCATGTATGCCCTCAATTCTTCTATCATATCTAAAGCTAGACTTGCCCTTCCTGGTCTATCAGTATGGAAAAAACCTACGTAACTATCTAACCCTATAGTTTCTAAGGCTGCTTGAACCTCGTACGTAAGCATGCTATATAAAAAGGATAACATAGCATTGACCCTATTCATAGGAGGTCGCTTACTTCTCATAACAAATTTGAAATCCTCTTGCTGACTCAATATTAAAGAATCGAATTGTTGAAAGTAAATCCTAGCAGCATCACCCTCGACACCTCTTAAACTCTCTTTTTCTCTAATATCATTCACAACTTGGATTTGGTTATATAAGTAATCTGTTACCTTTTGGATCTTCTGGGAATCAATTTTATCTGGGTGATCTCTCAGTAGTCTTAAATATACCTTCCTGCTGTTAATTAACTTAGCTTCAATGCACCGCTTGGCAATCATCAAAGAGCGATCATCATCCGATATCCGATATTGCGTCCGTCTTAAAAGAACGTTCCCATTTGTAACACCAATAAACTTCCCGCAAAATCTACCATTAGGAGTTAAAAAGGTAATTGAAATATTGTTTTCATTGCATAATTTTACAACACCAGGACTTGCTCCGACGTAATTAAAACATACGATACCTTCAAGTATATGTATTGGGAATCTCCGAATGGTCTTACCATCTTCTTTGATAATTATATTCTCGCCGTCACGAGCAAGATAGTATTCTTCATTTGTTATGTATAGCGTATTTAACAGTTTTCTCATGTCAAATCCTCATCCAATCGCTGCGACATATAATTTGCTATGCTTACTTTTTTCTTAGTTATTCTAGGCATACAAATATCAACAAGAGAGCATTCTTTGCAATTTTTTGATATTTCTGCGGGTGTAGTGATATTCTGTTCATAAAGATGATGCATTTCATTCGATAGGTGAAAAACTAAATTTCTCAGCTCTTCAGTAATGTCCACTTCTATCTTCTTATTTGTTTGATTATAGTACAGATAGGATTTTGGAATTTTTATATTTAACTTTTCCTCCAAGCAAATAACTTCCGCCACCAGTTGGACGATATCACGTAAATCTTTTTTTTGTTTTCCCCGCTTAAATTCTACGATTACAGGAGACCATTTCCCCCTCTTACCAGGTACCGAAATTCCATTTATGTCATCTTTTGTAAATTCTACAACATCTAACACACCACTCAAACCTAACAGGGATGAGGCAACCGGCATGGCTCTAGAAAAAAATCGGTCTTTCCTTTTTTCCTTTACATACGGATTATCCGCTTTCGTATGAAGCAATTGTCCTTCCATCGTCCATCTGTTTTCGCTCCATTGCTGTTCAATGTGTATTAAGCACCACTGCCGTTTGCAAAAGTAAAAATGCTGTATCCCTGACAGCATCAGAAAATCATCGCTATCATAGACCATACATATGTTCAAACTTAAGACCCAGCAATCCTGCTTCCTCAATTTTCTTTTCATCCAAATGGATTTGATAGTCTTCATAAGAATGAACGTCAAACGAATCCAATTGCTTATAAGTTAACATATCAAACACTTTAGAACTTGATATCACACCTAACTTAGAAGGATGTGTGAACCAGTATATCTCTTTCACATCCATGCTCCCTTCAGGTCTTGCAGAAGAAGAATCGTTTACAAAAAGAGTACGAAGACTTTCCTTAAGTATATCAACATCTTCATTCGAAAAGCCGGTTTTTTCTGCAAAATAAGCATTTATGCTTCCTTTAATCAAGTATACTCCGTACTCCACAAATGGTTTTGTTCCCATGGTATCTGAAGATCTTCCCTCTGCCTCCATTCCGTTTGTGCTACGAGTGATTTGCATTGAAGTAATATTTACAGGAGAGAGACTTTTGGCCATGCTGATTGATACTGGACCACGTATGCCAATCGATTTTTTGTCGAATGTAATAACCTGTCCGAAACTTCTTACGTCGAGCCATTCATCGCATGCTCGTTTATAGATTTCATCATCAATGTCTTTAGGTGAAAATAAATTTTGATATCTTTTTTGAAGAGAACGGAATCCATCGTCAATACGATCATTAGACTTTACAAAAATATTATATCCCATATCCTGCATGCGATTGCGAATTTTCCTTTTAATACTGACATCACTCATTACTCCTAGGCCCTCTAAGTCGGTTCTGGGATAATTTCCATTTAATGGGTCCCCATTAGGATTAGCGTCCACAACTTGTACTGTTACAATAAAATCAACCTTTTTTTCAAACTTCGTCATGATTATTTTCCTCCCCTTGATTCATTTTTTTTGTATAAGTTTGTTTTTTTTGAGCGTAGTAACCGAAAATAAAATCTTCGTTCAATCTTGAATTTTGTTGTCCACTGCTTAAATTTAACTCATTGATTGCATTAGTCACTTCTGACAGCAAAGCATCATAGTAATAATAATATTTATTGTTTTTTTTCAATCGATCCAGGTAAGGTCTGATTCTCTTGATAAGTATTCCGTACGTTTTTTGAGGTGACTGCATATATGTCGCCCAAAGTTTTTCAGCGTTAGTAATTTTATCACTACTTGTTGCAGTCGTTTCGATTAGTTCAATTACAGCCAGTAACCTACCATACAAGTAATCCCTACTATTATTCATCTCGTCCAACTTACTTGTCACTTCCTCCCGTTTGTAATCCCATTTATATTTTTTTAATACAGAACATGCAGTGTTTAACAGCGTATCCCATCCTTCTTTGTAAGCAATGCGTTTCGATAGATTATTCATTGTCTTATTCACAATATCCATCGGTATTTTTTTCCCATCCACTATAGATGGCAGCAATCGCTCCACAGTTTTTTTCCGCAAGGCATCATCATACATTTCAATGCGTTTTGAATCTTTATTAAAATGTCCATATGTAACATTGGCAATTTGAGACAATGAAGGTGTCTTTACTTTTAGATATTTCCCATAACCATACTGCCAATTTGTTGTTGCATACCAGTTGCTGACGCGAGTGGTCAAATCCCCCATAAATATTTCCCTGAAATATTTGACGGATATTCTTCCATTACTAACTTTATCAATAATTAGTACATAGAAACGTAAGCTATCAAAGTCTTGGTATAAAGCAGAATGTGTACTCAGCATTTCCCCACGGATATGATCATTTACAATCTGCGCTTTGTTAGAAGTTATCGTATATTCTTCCGTGTCATCCCAAAAAGATAACGAATCATCCTCAACTTGAGCCTGTGAAAATGTTTGTTCACCCATAAAATCATAATCATAGTCCTGCAAATCTACACTCGGCCAAGTTACGACCCTAGAACTAGCATCCAGCATGTGACTGGTACTTTTATTTTCCAGTAGATACTTCAACATATTATGAATTTTCTGAGAGGTGACATATCCCACTTTGGTAACAGAAGAACCATCCTCGAATCGACCATAATACGTCTCAATGTGGTTACTAACTGAAATTAATTTCGCATTCCCCATAAGGCCGCGGTGTTTTTTAGTACAATAGGTTTGTAGCCCACTAATATCACATATCTCTTTTGGTAATTTGTCTAATTCACTTTCAACAAAGCTGATATAGTTTTTATGTAATTCCTTATCCTTTGAAACTTTCCGGTTTCTTTTTGACTTTGTTTCAATGCAAAATGTAATAAAATCTTTCGAGGATAGAGTGAAATTACTATCATCAGCCGATACCATAATTTTATTAGCATCGATTTTATATGCTGAACGAGGATAAAGATAGAGTATTATGTCGCTTAAGAGGGTATCTTGTTTCAGATATTTCCATATACTGTTCAATACGATATTTCCATTGTCTCCATCATTAAAGTTTACCCATTTTTCAAGATTCGAAATGTACGCATCAAATTTTTCTTGTGAAAAAGCGCTAGTGATATAGGATAATTCATCACACAGAGGATGTGGTGCCTTATCATTTGCCCTTGCAACAGAAGCTTCCGTTACGGGGAAAATGATAATTTCATTTTTTTCAAGGTAGTTCGCCCTTAAAAAGTCTCCCTCTTCGCTTAGTGTTATTTCAATGATATCTTTTCCGTTATTAGAGCGTTTGTTAGTATGAAATATCGGTAGCAATACTGCACTATTATTTAAATTATCCACATCATCAACCAAATCGCTCTCTTCACAACTCAGATAAGTTTCATATAAAGCAGTAAATACATTCAATTTATCTACACCTCCTCCATTTTACATTTTTCGTATTCCTCATCTACTGATGTTATTCCATCAAGCATAAAATTTTTGATAGAATAATCTCTGAGTTCTTGACGAATTACGCACTCCTCAGGTCGCCCGAATGTAATCACACCTTCATGCATCTGAATAGCTGAAAAGTTGGATACTAATTTTCCAGCTGAAGATTCATCATATGATTCTCCTGGATAAGAAAATGAATGAAACATAATCCCAAAATTAATAGATTTGTCATGATAGTAAGGGACTGCATCTTGATAGTCAGTCGCGCTTATTCTTTCTACCGCTCCAATGCATTCCCTAGTCCCAATAAAAACATCCCGTCGTCCACCTCTGTCTAGTGAACGCAACAATATTTGTTGATGCTTTATCTCTTGTCTATCGTTCTTCAAATCAGGACGATTAAGATTCCATTCAAAATGAAATTTCACCAAGTATTCAACTTTTGTGAGATACGTATAGTAACTAAGATCATTGCCTCCGTTTCCGGTCGTAATTATCGGCCGCATACCCATCGTTTCAGTCTGGATTGGATTCATCACTTTCAATTCATCGATAAAAAAAAGCAGTGTTGGCTTCCAATAAATACCCTCTGTAATTCCTTTCATAGCCTGATATGTAGGGATTGGATAGGTAAATTTCTCTCCTCCCCCTTTTGTGACCGGATCCGTAAATAAAGCATATTCTCCTGTCAAGCGATAATAAAAAGGTTTCGACTTAAATTGTCTATCCATTTTTTACTCCTTCCTTTTCTTTACGGTAAAAGCAATTGCAATGCACTTATGTTTAATCCAATTTTTTCATCGTAATATTCCTTCAACAAAATATTTATCGAGCCATCCATTAACTCTTCAACGTAATCTTTCATTTTACCTATATCATACACCTGTATTGTATACGGTTGCAATTTTTTTAAAACTTTTTTCACATTATTGAATTCATATTTTTGTATTGATTCATGTAGTTCTTCTATGTAATCCAATACGTCGCTATGGGTATCTGAAAAGAAATAAGGAACTATGACTGTGACGGTTTCTTGTTTAATCAGATCAAAACTTTTACCAGCTGTCAAAAAAGATTGCGCTATAAACAAAGAATTATTCAGTTCATTGCAACTATCCCGGGCTTCTTTGTTGTATCCTAATAATTCTATCAAGTTAGTTCCATTCGTGTTGTAACCCATTAACGAGGTCTGATTTGCATAATGTTTTTCATAATACAATTCCTGTAATTCCTCTAAATGGAATATTTGGTCGTTATCCGTAATGTTCAATTGATTCATGGCATATAAGCTTGCATTCCTTGCTTCTTCAATTTCTTTTAGACTCTTCAAATTTTCTTCTTCGTATTTAAAAATTTTAAATAAACCACGAGATAATTTACCGTTTCGATTACAGCGACCGGCTGCCTGAATCAAAGAATCCACTCCGCTTAAGGAACGGTAGACAACATTAAAGTCAAAATCCACACCAGATTCAACTAATTGAGTGCTGACCACGATAATTTTTTCAGGATCGGTCACTTCTTTAAGAGTAATCTTTTCAGTGTAATCCTTAATTTCATTAATAATTTTAATCCTATGTGCCGCACATAAATTAGTGGTTAAATAGAATATCTTAGACTTACTAACTTTTTTTAATTCTTCGTATAAGGTTAGAACAGCTTTTTTTGTATTCAGGATTATCAAGACACTTTTATAGTTGCTTAAATCATAGTTTATCTTATATATGAGTTCACTTGTATTCAATGTCTGCTGATTTTTCCCTATTAAATTATACGCATCTACTCTGGCAAAACTCTTTTTCATTGTTTCATCAAGAATTGCCAAATCAGCGTTGAAATTAGAATTCTGAGTATATTCTATTGGATAGTCTAGTTCCGAATAATCTAAGGTAGGTTGAGTGGCAGTACACAAAACAATATTGGTCTTCATGATAGTACTCATAAAGTTCATCATCAGATTGAAATGATACAGCACATTAACTGGCAAACTTTGGACCTCATCAATAATAATTATGCCATCAATGAATTGATGGAACCGTCGAATATTACTGCTCTTATCTTTAAACATCGTTTGAAAAAACTGAACCATTGTTGTTAGTACCACTGGGCTGTTCCATGAATCAATCAAATACTGTTTTTGTCGATAATCTAAAGTTGAGGATTCCTCATCTGAATTAGTGTCTCTTTCGCTTATGATGTTGGAATGATGCTCCAAAATATAATCTGAATCAGATAATGTTTTTTTTATAACCGCAGCATTTTGTTCGAGAACAGATAGAAAGGCAGTTATGTAAAAAATGCGTTTTTTATTGTGCGAACAAGCGTTGTTTATAGCATAGCGCAAAGAAGCATGAGTTTTGCCAGATCCGGTTGGCATTTCCAGTTTGTATATGCCATAATTATTTTGTATGCCGGCAACACGAAGCTGTTCCGAAAGAAACACACGATTTTTATTAAGCTCACTCGGATTTTCAGATTCACTAAATTGCCGTGCGATATTTTCAACTTCTTGTAGGCTTCTTTTGAAAAAATCCTCCTTTTCAGTTTCATCTATCTTCTTAGTTCTATCGTCTTCAAATACATTCGCAGAGTCGTAAATATCACCCTCTTTTAATATTGATAATCCCAACCGAACAATGCAGTGTAAATAGTACGCATAGGCGTTCTTTAGTAATTTTTTATTTTTCTGATTGCATAATTTAAGTATTTTACTATCTATTGTCTCAAATTCCATTAAAGCATCAGAATAAAAGTCCTCCAAAGTTTTCCCTTTTTGCTTGAATATATCTTCCTTCAATTGATTCACGAATGGTATGACGTCCTCTTCAAAATGATACTCTTCAGTTTTATCGTATGTTATCCGTCTCTTCATAATGTAATCGCATTCAAAATTTACCACATCAAACAAACCATGATGTGAAAAAACTATGTACTGGATAATTTCGTTCATTACCTTCTGAGATCTTTTAATTGGACTTTTCCCTAAAACATTAACAAGGTATTTCCCACCTGCCGAAGAATGGTTCACCCGGTCTTTTGTTCCATTGTTGATATAATGCTGAAAACGACGATCCGCCTTACCAAGATCATGCAGTATCCCTACTAAATACATAAAGTTGGATAATTCAATATGAGCACCTGTCTCTTCACAATATTCAGCAACGGAGAATAGATGCTCTGATAACGATTGTTTTTTCCCATCTGTATTTGATTCTCTATGTGCAATTATCATGATTGTCACCTCTTGATGGTAATATAGCATACTCATTTTCTAATTGCAATAATTAATATATATAAATAGAATCTTTATAATGAAAATCCCTAACAAATAAAAAATTTGAATTTCCTTTACCTATCATGTAATATTACATTGTCGCGTATGCGTGGATTGAAATTATTTCTATATCTTAATAGATATAAGTGCCCGTGCAGAATTTTCATGTTCTGCACGGGCTATTTTTTTGTTCTGTAATACTAATTTTTCAGAGTCAATTGTCCTAAGCTCAGCAATTTACTATTTCATGAGTCTCCTCAATTTGTTAATCTCCAATTTTTGGGTTTAGTCGTTTTGAGTCTTTTTATCATTGTTTCCTTTTGAGTCTCTTTCCGTCATAAACACCACCGCTCAGTGATTTCCATACTATAAAGCATACATCTATATAGTTTGATAATCAAATCATTTTCATCACTTTTCTCCATCATTTCCACTTCTTAATTCCGCTCATATCATTTCCCCGCCCCATCTAAAAGTGCTACACTTTAGTTGATATAAAAGCAATCATCAGGTTTAATTATGTACAGTCCACATGGGGCACTCACAACGACTTTCAAATCAGAATCATCCTCAGGAATGGAGAGAAAAAACTATGGATACGATCAGCAATTATGTAGATTCCGTCTTCGCACAGTTACCAACCACTCCCGAAGTATCAGAGCAAAAGAACGCCATGCTAACGAAAATGCAGGATAAGTACCAACAACTGAAAGCTGAAGGCAAAAGCGAGCACGAGGCAATCAGCGGCGCCATAGCAGCTCACGGAAACATCGATGACTTCACCTCATCGTCCACAGCATCCGCTTCGGCTGCACCTGCAGCAACCCCTGAAAACGAGGTCTTCCTTTCTCCCGAACAAGTCGACGAATACATCAATCATCGCCACCACTTCGCTTGGGCGATGGCGACCGGTGTTTTCTTGTGCATCATGGGGCCGGCCAGCCTGTTCCTTGGCCAATACCTCACCGGTTTCAGGGGAGGCCGCACGAGTGAATTGTTGGATATCCTGACGATTGTCCCGCTGTTCCTCTTTAT
>SAAR01000140.1 GCA_009916335.1 Erysipelotrichia bacterium
TTTTAAAAAGTATGTGCGTGCGCATGCTTTTTTGCTTATACCGGTTGAGGTGTTCGAACTAAATTGATTATCTGGGGCGGTATCACTAGCAGTTTGTAAAGTTCTCTATCTGTTACAAAAATCAGCAACCATTTGCAAGGCGGGAATGGTGGATATGATGTTTTGTAACCTGTTGGTAAAATGACAAGTATAGCCATTTATGCTATAATAGTAAGGAATATCTTGAGAAATGGGTGAGAAATGCAACATGTGTTTATAATTGGCTCGCGCGGTTTGCCGGCCCAATATGGTGGCTTTGAGACTTTTGTTGATGAGCTAGTGAGTCATCAACAGTCAGATCAAATTAAATATCATGTTGCGAATCTTTCAAAAGATGCAAGTGGCAAACATTCTGACTATAAGACTGCGGATGTTTTTGATATTAAGGCTAGACATTTTGGTCCAGCAAATGTCATTTTTTATGATCGAGATGCAATAAACTATACGTTAAGCTATATTAGAAAAAATAAGATTGCGAACCCGATATTCTATGTCTTAGGGAATACATTGGGTGCTTTTATAGGGCATTATGCTAAGAAGATTCACAAAATTGGTGGGAAGCTGCTGGTTAATCCGGATGGTCTTGAATGGAAACGAAGTAAATGGATTAAACCAATTCAGATGTATCTCAAATTTTCCGAGCAGAAGATGGCTAAGATAGCTGATTTGATTATTTCGGATAATCAGGGGATTGAGGATTATTTGAAGGCCGAGTATGGAGATGTGACTTCAACGGTGATTGCTTATGGAACAAATCCTGTCGCGCGTGATACGACGATAGATATGACATGGTTTGATGCGCAAGGTGTCAAACTAAAAGGTTATTATTTGGTTGTCGGACGTTTTGTACCGGAAAATAACTATGAGGCAATCATTCGAAATTTCATGGCGTCTGATACGACACGTGATTTGGTGATTGTTACTAATCATCAAGGTAATCCTTTCTTTGATAAGCTACGTGAAATCACTGGGTTTGAGCAAGACAAGCGTGTCAAATTCGTTGGGACGGTTTACGATAAGGAAATGCTAGCTGCGATTCGACAGCAGGCGTTTGCCTATATCCATGGTCATGCGGTCGGTGGGACAAATCCTGGTTTGCTTGAGGCAATGGGGGCAACAGATTTGAATCTGGTATATGATGTAAGCTTTAATCGAAATGTGGCTTTGGACTCAGCATTGTTTTGGCAATTGGATAATTTATCAGCGTTAATAGCTCAAGCTGAAAAACTTGAGGCGTTGGAAGTTGCTCGGTTAGCAGAAAAGGCACGTGCGATTATCGCTGAAAAATATACTTGGGAGTGGATTGTGACACAGTATGAGAGGTTATTTTTGAATGAAAGTTAATATTGTTCTCTCGACTTACAACGGGGCTAAATTCCTTGCTGAACAGATTGAGAGTATTCAAAAACAAACCTTTACAGACTGGCAGTTACTGATACGCGATGATGGTTCAACAGATGAGACACCACAAATCATTCAGCAATTTGCGACATCAGATAAGCGCATCAAATTTATCAACGCAGATAATCGAGAAAATTTTGGAGTTATCAAAAACTTCTTCACGCTTGTTAAGTTTGAACTGGCGGATTATTATTTTTTCAGCGACCAGGACGATGTTTGGTTGCCAAATAAAATGGCAACGATGTTAGATGAGGCGCAAAAGTATGATCAAGCTAAGCCCTTAATGGTCTACATGGATCTATCAGTCGTGGATCAAAATTTAGTTGTAACGCAGCCTTCAATGATTCAGAGTCAAAGTCATCATGCTAATACGACTTTACTACCAGAGTTAACTGAAAACACAGTAACCGGAGGCGTATCGATGATCAACCAAGCTTTGGCGAGCAGATGGCAAAGTACGGAGCAGATTATTATGCATGACTGGTACTTGGCATTACTTGCGACAGCAACAGGTGAACTCGTCTATATTGATCAGCCAGGTGAGCTTTATCGGCAACATGAGAATAATGTTTTGGGTGCAAGGACATTGAGAAAACGGCTTAAAAAGTGGTTGAATCCGATGCAAGCTGTTTATAAGTATTGGGATTTGATTTTCAATAGCCAAATTCAGGCGAGACTTTTATTAAGTCAGCCAGATTTATCTGATGACAAGAGAGAATTAATCGAAAAATACGACGGTCTCTTGAATCAAACCTTTAGTAACCGCATTAAAATGATTAAAAAGTATCACTTTAAAAAAAATAAAGCATTTCACACAGCCGTTTTTTGGATGCTGATTGTGACGAGGATGGGGTGCCCAAGATAGTTTATTTCTAAAATGTGAAATAGGGTATTGGGTAGGTAATGTTATTCACAGATATATTTAGAATTAAGTGTGTATCTTTGCTTTTATGACCCGTTCCTCATTTTATTGATGTTGACAAGATAACAAAATTTAGTAATATGGTTATCTGATTAGGGAGTACGGAATGATGTTTTAAACATATATAGAGTTGAAAGAATAGATTTAAAAGCGTATAATAAACTGGACTATAAGAAGGAGAGAATTATGAAGTTTTTTGATAAGAAAAACAAAATTCTATTAAATGAGTTAATAAAAACAGACTTTAAATTGCGTTATCAGGGATCGGCAATCGGTTACCTATGGTCAATTTTAAAACCCGTATTGCTATTTTTAGTACTGTATGTGGTTTTTGTAAGATTTTTAAGGTTTGGTGCAGGTGTTCCCCACTTTGCAGTGGCCCTACTTTTAGGTATGACGGTCTGGAATTTTTTCTCCGAGGTAACTAACATGGGTATGATCTCAATTGTTTCTAGAGGAGATTTGATGAGAAAAATATCTTTCTCAAAACCAATTATTATTTTTTCAGTAACAGCAAATGCACTCATCAACTTTGGCATTAATTTAATCGTTGTACTAGCTTTTGCATTGGTAAATGGTGTAAGATTTACCCCAAAAATTCTGTTTTTACCTTTCTTGACGGTAGAGCTAATACTATTGTCTGTCGGAATTGCGTTTTTATTAGCAACATTATTTGTAAAATATAGAGATTTGGGTCCTGTTTGGGAAGTCTTTTTACAGGCATTCATGTATGCAACACCAATTATTTATCCAGTTACAATGTTGTTTACCAATGGTGTTGGTGTTACATGGTATGCACGTATTTTGATGTTGAATCCAATGGCTCAAATAATCCAAGATTTAAGGTACACTCTTATTGATCCAGTAAATATCACAACATGGCAGATTGTGCCAATGTCCGTGGCTTGGGTTCCTTATATTCTTTCACCAATCATTTTTATGTTTGGTCTTACTGTATTTAATAAGCAATCAGATAAATTTGCTGAAATCATCTAGGAGGTGGAAAAATGACAAAAAAAAATATCGCAGTCAAGATTGACCACGTCTCAAAGTCTTTTAAGTTACCAACAGAAAGTTCAAATAGTTTAAGAACAACACTTGTGAATAGACTCAAAGGTATCAAAGGGTATACGGAACAACATGTCTTAAAAGATATCTCTTTTGAAGTTGAAGAAGGTGATTTCTTTGGGATTGTTGGTCGAAATGGTTCAGGTAAATCAACTCTACTTAAAATTATTTCACAAATTTATATGCCTGAAAAAGGCCAAGTATTGGTTAATGGCAAGCTTGTTTCATTTATCGAACTTGGTGTTGGCTTTAATCCAGAGTTGACTGGTAAAGAAAATGTTTATCTGAATGGTGCAATGCTCGGTTTTTCTGTCGAGGAAATTGATACAATGTATGATGACATTGTTGATTTTGCTGAACTAAGTGATTTCATGAATCAAAAATTGAAAAACTATTCTTCAGGCATGCAAGTTCGGTTGGCTTTTTCTGTTGCAATCAAGGCGCAAGGCGATGTTTTGGTACTAGATGAAGTTTTGGCAGTAGGAGATGAGGCATTTCAAAGGAAATGTAATGATTATTTCATGGAGAGAAGAAAGTCAGGAAAAACGACTATTCTTGTGACACATGATATGGGTGCTGTACAGAAATATTGTAATAAAGCACTTATGATAAAAGATGGAGAAGTTATCGCCAACGGAGAACCAAGTGCTGTAGCAGCCAAGTATCGCGCAGCGAATTTTGAAGTTACAGATCATCATAAAGCATCAGGTGATGACTCAAATGTTACTTATTTGCCTGGTACGAATGCTGAGGTACCAAGAGTTGAGATTAACTTGTTAACAAAAGATGTTCTGTCTAGAGATGATGTTTTGAAGTTTGAAATTATCTACGAAACGGTTGTAGATATGCCGACGGGCTTTGGTTTCTCAATCATTGATTTAACAAGTGGCGGTCAATTTTCTATTATTGATGATGGTGCTGTCCAACAAAATATATTCACACCGTGGTCAAATAAAAAGGGTATTGTTAAAAAAGTTTATGAATTACCTTTGAGAGCATTTAATAATCGTGATTTTATGATTGTGGGTTCTGTGTTCACTGGAACAGATATGATAGGTGATTTTAAACAAATTGGTTATATTTTTACTGATCGTGGACCACGCTTTTTTGTCAGAAATGAAGATGGTGTTTCAGGACCGTTATTAGTGGAAAAAGGTCAATTTCTTGACTAGATGAGGTTTTCATGACAAAAATACTTTTTCAATCACCTGGTGGTGGGGTATTAAATGGTGCTGATATGGCGACTAAATGGCAAATGAAGTATTTAGTTGATCAGGGCTTTGAAGTGGGATATATTTATTCTGATAAACGTGCTTTAACTGAAAAATTCGAGGCTTTTTTGTCAGACTATAAAATTCAAAGTTTCTTTTTAGAGTATAACTGGTGGATGAATCAAGAGTTAGAGATTTCAGATTTTCAAGCTGTTTCGGAAATGATTAAAATTATTGAGGCAAATGATTATGATGTCGCAATAACTGCTACAGCTAATATTCCACAATTAGCCCTTGCTGCCGCCTTTACCCAGAGACCACATATCTGGCTAATTCACGAATATCCTGAAGGAGAATTTGCATATACAAAGGCCAAATATGATTTTATTAGTCAAACATCAAATAGAATTTTGACGGCAAATCAGGATTTATCTGAAAAAATTGGTCACTTAATTAATAATCAAGAAAAAGTTAGCTATTTTTACCCTTTTTCTGATGCTAATGGGCAAGTCATTCAAAAAGAAGAGCTAGCTCCTCGATTAATCAATGTTAACGCCTTTACTGAAAGAAAAAATAACTTGGAGTTGATTGAAATTTTTCAAAAATTACAAGTTGATTTTCCAGAGTTGGAACTCGTTTTCACAGGGAAATCTGAGAGTGATTATGGGGAAAAATGTCAGCAATATGTACTAGAAAATGGCATTAAAAATGTGTTTTTTCTCAATGATTTTTCTAATAACTGGTCAAATGTACGGAAGAATGATATTTTTGTTAACCCCTCAACAATGGAAACCTTCAGCTTAACCCTTGTTGAAGCTTTGAAATTTGGGATTGTAACAATCTCAGCAACTAATCAAACTGCTAATCAAATGGTTAAATTAGGTTATTTAGATGCAAGACATCACTATCAAACAAGAAATATTAGTGAAGCAGTTAATAAAATATCGGATGTTTTAAAAGATTTTCAAACATATAAGGATGCATCCATACGATTATCAAAGCGTGTGATTGAAGAACAAAAACTGGAAACAATCACTCAAAATCTTAAGATATCTATTGAAAGTGTAAAAGAAAATCCAAGTGCTTTCTTACATCACTTAAAAACAATGACTGTCTCAAGCGGAGACGGTCTTTCAGAGCGTTTAGAAGTGATGCAAAAGCAGTCAAAACTTCTAGATGAACGTCTAGAAATTATTCAAGAACAATCAAAAACGCTTGATCAACGTTTGAAACTAATTCAAAAGCAGTCAAAAACGTTAGATGAGCGAATGGTGACCATTCAAGAACAGACATCGTTGCTAAATGAACGTCTGGCAATTATCGAACAGCAAGAAGCGACCATCAATCAAGTAAAAAATTCGATAGTTGGTAAAGTTTTTTTACGAGGAAAATTATGAAACGAGTAGCAATCTATTTCTTTTATGACGGCAAAGGTATTGTTCATGATTACGTGCCATATTTCTTATCAGATTTGACGAAAAATATTGATCGACTAATAATTGTTGTGAATGGTCAGATGGATGACGTTAATCAGGCAAAGCTAGCGCAGTTTGGAGAAGTTTATCTCAGAGATAATGATGAGCTTGACGTTGGTGCCTATAAATATGGTTTGGCAAAATTAGGTGATGATCTGTCGCAGTTTGATGAAGTTATTTTGCTAAATAACACAATTATGGGGCCACTATATCCTTTTAAAGAAACTTTTGACAAAATGGCAACACAAGAAGTGGATTTTTGGGGGTTAACAAAAGTTGGTGACATCGGCTTAAACGAGGTCTTGCTTAAAAAGTCGAAATACGATAAATATTATGAGCATATTCAATCGCATTGGATTGCAATCAGAAAATCATTGTTTCTAACAAATGATTGGCAGGAATTCTGGCAAGATTTGCCATATATTACAGACTATGATACTAGTGTTGGAATGTATGAAGCAGTCTTTACTAAGTATTTTAATGATCTAGGTTATCAATGGACAGTATCAGTTGATTCAGATAGTGTTTATCCACATTCACAGGTGCCACTTTACGACTTACCTAAACAGCTTGTTGAACAATTGAGATGCCCTATCTTCAAGAAAAGAGCAGCATTTAATGAAATTGATAGATCATTAGTTGTAGGTGCTGGTGAACAAAATCCAGAATTATTTGATTTTATCAAGACACAAACAGACTATCCATTTGATTTACTTGCAGCTGCTATTTTACCTTATTACCATTATGACTTAATTCATAAAAATATGGCAAATGTCTCTATTTTGAGTAAGAATGAGAGCAGTGCTATTGAAAAATTACCCAAAATTGCTTTGATAGTACATCTTTATTTTGAAGACTTAGTAGATGAGTTTTTAACATATGCGCATTATTTCCCGGAATCAACTGATATTTATATCACAACAAGTCAGGAAAGTGTGAAACGAAAAATAATTAAAGAAACAAAAAAATTTCATCAAAAAATTGCAATTATTGATGTTGATAACCGAGGTCGTGATGTATCTGCACTGCTAGTAGGTGCCAAATCTGTTATTACAAGCGGTGATTATGATTTAATTTGTTTTACACATGATAAAAAAACGTTACAACTTGGTAATGAGACATCAGGTTATAGTTTTGCTCATAAGTGTTATGAAAATATTCATGGTTCAAGCGCTTATGTATCAAATGTCATTTCGCTTTTTGATAAGAACCCAAAATTAGGACTTGCTGTAGCACCTGCACCTAATCATGGTGATTATTTTTGGACGGTTGAAAAAGATTGGACGCCTGATCCTAAAAATAGTTCGAATACCAAAGCATTACTAGATAAATTGGATGTTCATGTACCAATTTCAGAAGATCATCACCCAATAGCACCAATAGGATCTGTATTTTGGTTTAGACCTCTTGCTATGGAGAAGCTATTTAGTCAAGATTGGCAGATTGAAGATTTTCCTGATGAACCATTACCTGTGGATGGAACTATTAGCCATGCGATTGAACGAAGCTATCCATTTTTAGCACAAGATGCAGGTTATTATACACAGACAATCATGAATGATCGATATGCAGCTATTGAATATTTAAATTTATCCTATTATCTAAGAACTGTGACGCAGGGAATTGGTATTTTCAAAAATGTATCAGATTCAGGAAATCTATCAGGAAAACTTTACCAAATTAATGAAGTTAATAAACAGTTGACAGATTATCAGAATCAAGTTGCTGCTTACCAAACTAAAATTTCCGAGCTAAATCAAATTATTGATAATAATAGATGGAATGGTCGTAATTTACGGAGAAAGATCAAAACAATTTTGAAAAAAACTGTAGCTAAATAATAAAATTAGAGGATAAAAGGAGCTTGTAATGAGGGTTGTAGTAACTGGGGCAGGGGGATATATTGGCGCGCATGTCGTTGATGAAGCCTTGTCCAAAGGTCACGAAGTTATCGCGATTGACATGAATCTAAAAAATATATCTGACAAAGCGATAAAGAAAAACCTAGATATTTTTGCTACTCATGAAAATCTCTTCCAATCTCTGGGGGAGCCAGATATTTTGATTCATTTAGCTTGGAGAGATGGTTTTATTCACAATTCTGAGCAGCATATGAAAAATTTGTCAGCACATATTGAGTTTGTAAGAAATTATGTCAAATCAGGTGGAAAAAACGTCGCAGTCATGGGGTCGATGCATGAGATTGGTTATCATGAAGGTGCTGTAGATGAAAATACACCAACTAATCCTCAATCTCAGTACGGTATTGCTAAAAATGCCATGCGAGAATCATTGATATTAGCGAGCAAGGAGCTAGATTTTAATCTGTATTGGTTACGTGCCTATTATATTTTTGGGGATGATGAATATGGGTCATCAATCTTTTCAAAGCTGACAAGAGCAGCTAAAAATGGTGATGAAACTTTTCCGTTTACAACGGGTAAAAATTTATATGATTTTATCCATGTCAAAGATTTGGCGAAAATGATTGTTGCAGCAAGTACTCAAAACGAAGTAACAGGCGTGATAAATGTCGCAACTGGTCAAGCCAAATCTTTAGCCGAACAAGTTGAATGGTATATTCAATCAAATGACTGGTCTATCAAACTTTTATACGGCATCTTTCCTGATCGTCCGTATGACAGTCCAGGTATTTGGGCTGATGCAACTAAGATTAAGGATATTATGGAGAATTATGATTAAAAAAGAAAG
>SAAR01000697.1 GCA_009916335.1 Erysipelotrichia bacterium
ATCATGTATGGTTTTGGGAAAAACCTTTAGAAGCTTTACAGTTTTGGAGTATCACACTTATCGTTTTTGTGTTAGGTGCTATTATCTTTCGAAAACTCAGACCACATTTTGCGGATGTACTCTAATGGCAAATTCTATTGCTATCAAAGTCAATCACTTGACCAAGATTTATAAACTTTACGATAAACCTATCGATAGACTTAAAGAGTCGTTACATCCTTTAAAAAAGCAGTATCATAAAGAGTTTTATGCACTTAATGATGTCAGTTTTGAGATCAAAAAAGGAGTTAGTTTTGGGTAGCGTTAAATTTGATCAGATTGAATATAAGATTATTGAGCTTCGAGATGAGAAAGTTATTTTAGATAGTGATATTGCTGAACTTTACGGTGTTGAAACGAAAAGAATTAATGAGGCTGTCAAAAATAACCCTGATAAATTTCCAAAGGGGTATGTTGTTGAAGTGAGTGCAGCAGAGTGGTCTATTTTGAAGTCGAAATTTTCGACTTCAATCCGTGGAGGAAAAGTCAAGCTTCCTTTGGCATTTACCGAAAGAGGTCTCTATATGCTCGCTACGATACTTAAAAGTCCGCAAGCCACCCAAACGACTTTAGCCATTATCGATACTTTTTACAAAATCAAAAATCTTTCTAGAACGGTAAAAACTCTTTCACTGACAGCCGATAAAAATGAGCAAAAATCATTGATGCAACACAGTGGAGAACTTATTGCGGAAATTCTTGATGATGATTTGATAAGTGACGAAAGCGAAACAACTATAGAACACAATTTTGCTGTTTTGAAGTTTAAACATACAATCAAAAAGAAGAGCAAATAATGCCTAATACCGCTATAAAAGTTAATCATCTTACCAAAGTCTATAAACTCTACGACAATCCCATCGATAGACTCAAAGAGTCTTTACATCCTTTAAAAAAACAGTATCATAAAGAGTTTTATGCACTAAACGACATCAGCTTTGAGATAAAAAAAGGTGAAACCGTAGGCATTATCGGTAAAAATGGTGCAGGTAAAAGTACACTACTTAAAATCATCACGGGCGTACTGACTCCGACCAGTGGAAGTGTACATGTAAACGGTCGCATTGCTTCCTTGCTTGAGCTTGGCGCTGGGTTCAACCCTGAGTACACAGGTGTTGAAAATATCTACTTTCAAGGCTCTTTGATGGGCTATACGAGAGAAGAAGTAGCGAAAAAAGTAGATGAGATTATCGCTTTTGCAGACATCGGGGATTTTGTGTATCAACCTGTTAAAATGTACAGTAGTGGTATGTATGCGAGACTTGCTTTTGCTGTGGCTATCAATGTTGACCCAGATATTTTGATCGTAGATGAGGCTCTTTCTGTAGGTGATGCAGCATTTCAAAACAAATGTATAAGAAAGATGGAAGAGATAGGAAAAAAAGGAATAACGATTTTATTTGTTAGCCATGATACACAAACAATCAATAAATTTTGCAATCGTGCGATATGGTTAAACAATGGAGTCATAAAAGAACAAGGCAAACCAGAGATTATCTTAGAAAATTATATGTCATTTATGTCTTATGGTATTGAGACACAAAGAAATATAAGTAATAAAAATGAAGAAACAATAAATGTGAGTAAATCAAATTTTGCTTTAAAAAATAGTGCGCAGAATTTCATAAA
>SAAR01000141.1 GCA_009916335.1 Erysipelotrichia bacterium
CTATCCATTCTGACCATTACTTCTAACGTAATGTACGGAACAAAAACAGGCGCTACTCCGGATGGTCGTAAAAAAGGTGTTGCCTTTGCTCCGGGTGCTAACCCCATGCACGGACGCGATGCCAAGGGTGCTATTGCTTCACTTACTTCAGTTGCTAAAATTAGTTATGAAGATGCACAAGACGGGGTAAGTAATACTTTCTCCATTGTGCCTAAATCATTAGGAGTAACAGAAGAAGACCGCGTTGATAACTTAGTAGATATGATGGATGGATATTTCAGTAAAGGAGCACATCACCTTAACGTGAATGTACTTAACAGAGAAATGCTTGAAGATGCTATGGAGCATCCTGAAAAATATCCTCAATTGACCATTCGTGTATCCGGATATGCTGTACATTTTGTAAGCTTAAGCCGTGAACATCAGCTAGAGGTTATTTCTCGCAGTTTTCA
This sequence comes from Erysipelotrichia bacterium, assembly GCA_009916335.1. The sequence continues at coordinate 453 of SAAR01000141.1, forward strand.
CAATAGAATGTAATATGATCAAAGTTCATTCATATGAATCAATGGGAACATACGACGGGCCGGGCTTACGGCTCGTCGTTTTCCTTCAAGGATGTAATTTCCGCTGTTTATATTGTGCCAATCCTGATACAATAGCATTACAGGGTGGAACAGTTACTGACGCTGAAGAGATTGTACGAATGGCACTTAGCCAAAAAGCATTCTTCGGGAAAAAAGGAGGTATCACATTCTCAGGAGGAGAGCCTACTTTACAAGCTAAAGAATTAATTCCGCTATTCAAACGCTTGAAAGCTGAAGGCATACATATTTGTTTAGACAGTAACGGAAGCGTATGGAATCAGGATGTTGAAGAGCTGTTGCAACTAACGGATCTTGTATTGCTGGATATAAAACAGTTTAACAGTCAACGCCACCAAGAGCTAACAAAGCACAGTAATTCGCAAACAATAAAGACCGCAGCATGGCTTGAAGAGCACAACAAACCATTCTGGCTAAGATATGTATTGGTTCCGGGATACAGTGACTTCGAAGAAGATATAATGATGTTGGGTGAGCAATTAACCAACTATAAGATGATTCAACGTATTGAGATTCTGCCTTACCATACGCTTGGTGTTCATAAATACGAAATCATGGGTCAAGAGTATCAACTCAAGAATATAAAAGAAAATACGCCCGAACAGATTGAGAAGGCTGCCGGGCTGTTTAAACGTTTTTTTAATTGTGTTTACGTGAACTAATCATTAATATGTAAAGCGGACTCCCGCTTGCAGATTGAAGTTAAAGGGAGTCTCTTTTCGTATTGTTTCAATTTCAGAACCGTCGTCAAAGAAGTAAGCTACACCCGGTTCAAGGTATAACCCTATATTTTTATTTATATTTAATTGTCCTCCCAATGCACTCGATATAGATAATTGAAGTGGCTTAACTGTTATATCCTCATCACCCAACTTTCCATATACAGCTTTCTCAATCATTCCACCTCCTGTTACATAAAATGTGAAGCGTTTACTATTTGCAAAATTCCAGTTTAGTTTCAGGGGAATACCCAGATAATGAATTTTCTGCTCTAATTCTTGACTTCCCCCTACAAATTTAATATCAGATGATAACAATGTGTAGGTTAACCCAGTTTCTAAAGATAGGTTCGAAGTAAGTTCTTTACGTAGCGAAAGTCCAAACGAAATAGGTTGATGATGATTCACGTCACTAATTTCGCTTACTAAATAAGGTACTCCTTCCTTAAAGGAGATACTTTGATTAGATGGTATAGTTATAAAACTATTGGCTACATCCGATAAACTAAGTCTATCGTAACTAGAATACATAAAGGCGTCCTCCGTATTTCCTGATGCTCCAGCGGCATTACCAATGTGTACTCCCATTCCCCATTTCTTATGCTTTTTATTTTCGGCAGAAGGTATGTGTAGTTTGTCCCTCGTTGAGGGCTTGCGTTCCACTTTTTTTGTTTCTACAGAAGTGCTGGCAGATGCTTCTACCTCAGTTTCATTTATTCTTTCTTCTTTAGTATCAGCAGCTACTTCGTTTTTATTTTTAAATTCAGTCACTTCTTCTTCGGGCTGAAAAGTCTTCGGGTCCGAATCAATATTTGCCCGTATAAAAGCTTCTATATTCTGTTTTTTTATAACTTGGCTGGATGTATTTGCCAAACTTTCACTCTCTGTCTTATCGTCTTCATTTTCAATTCTTGCAATAGGGGCTGGTAGCGGCATAACCTTCTCGTCCAGATCATTAGTTATAAATAGGAATGTGACAGCAGTAATAAATAGGGCTATCACTGCTGCAACGCTCATCCAACCATATATCGATATTTTTGGCGCAGTTTTGGAGGAGGGCAATGTATTCTCGAGCCTTTGCCAACCATCTTGAGGCAACGGTTCGGAGTAATCTTTTAAAGATTCTCTCATTTTCTTCATCCACAACTCTTTATCTTCTTTTACCATATCAAAATTTATTCGGCGTTGTTTTCTAAATACAATTTAATTTTCTTTGCTAATGATTGTTTAGCCCTAAATAATTGAGAAGCTGATGATTTCTCATTGATACTTAAAAGCTGAGCAATTTCCTTATGTGATTTTTCTTCGAAAGTATACAGATTAAATACAGTTCTATACCCTTCAGGTAATTCAGAAATGAATCTCATCAAAACAGTATTAGGTATTCGCTCTACATCTTCAACATCTGGTTCTTCTGCGTCAAATGATTCATTTACATCATCAATATTAACTGCTAAACTCATTACATCATTTTTGCGTAAATGTTGCAGGGCAGTATTAACCATTATTCTTTCAATCCAAGCTCTTAAAGAACCCTCTCCCCTCCAAGTAAATTTATCAAATGAGCCATATATTTTAATAAACCCGTCATGCAAAACATCCTGAGCCGTTTCTCTGTCATTCACGTAACGCAAACAGATTGCAAATAACCTGCCTCCATAACGCTCATACAGTTCCTTGCGAGCCAAGTTATTACCTTGCCTGCACTTTTCTACCAGCTCATATTCTTCCATTCCTTGAAACACGTGTTTATCAAATAAATGCCAACTCACTAAAAATACTGCATGCGAATAGAATATCTTTTTCCTTTTTACAATATTTAATATTTTCAGATGCAATAACACCGAAGATAGAGCATTTTACAAACAAAAGAAAAAAATAATGTATTAATTAGATTGATAGAAGTTATGAAAAAGGTAAAATGGATATTATTTAGTTTTCTATTGATTGGTGGTTCATTATTATTGCAATCGTGCTTGGACGATGATGATAATAATGATTATAATTCTCTGGCAATAACAACAATAAAAGTGAAGGCCGGGCAAGATTATTATTTTGCTTTGGATGATGGAAAAAAGATGTTACCAGGAGATACTACTTCCATTCATAATTACCTCGTAAAAGATGGACAAAGAGCTTTTGTTTATTTCAATCTTCTTGAAGAAAAAAAAGAAGGCTATGATTATAATGCGAAGGTTCAATATATAGAAAACATCTTAACTAAGAGTGTAATACCAATGGATGAACAAACCACCGATAGCATTGGTGATGATCGGATTAATATTGTTGATATGTGGTTAGGCGGTGGCTATCTTAATATTGAGTTTCAATTGTTTGGTACTCAAAACATTCAAAAGAAACACATGCTTAACTTAGTTAGGAATGAAAGGCAAGATGCCCCTCAAGAAGATGCCGATTATATTAATCTGGAGTTTAGGCACAATGCATACGATGATACTCCGGCATATTTAGGAAATGGATTTGTATGTTTCAAACTTGACAACATTGATACCACCAAAAAAGGATTTAATATTCGGGTTAATACTTTATACAATGGCATAAAGCAATATAAAATAAATATGGATACTAGCACAGCAGCATTAAATGCTTCATTAAAAGCATATACAGAACAAACTATTCCTATAAAATAAGATACAATCTCAATAATTTTCCTAGATCTTAATTCAAGGAGGATGTACGCTACGAAGCAATCATCCTCCTTTCTTACTAATTATACAATATATTGCAACGCTTGAAGATTTAGCATTTCTTTAGGCACTGCTGCAAGTATTTCTTTTCTAAGAACATCGAGTATACTATGTCTGATAAAGCTTTTTTTAGTCACTACAACAATTTGACGAGTAGGACGAGGTACCGCAAATGAACGAACAAGTTCCTTTTGCTTTTCACCCAACTGCAACATAGCCAATTCCGGAATGAAAGTAATTCCTTTGCCGCTTTCAACCATTCGCATAAAAGTTTCCAAACTACCTAGTTTGTATGCCATTTGGTTTAACTTTACAGACTCCATCTGGCAAAAACGAATAAGTTGATCTCTAAAACAATGTCCCTCATCAAGAAGCCAAAGCCTCTCTCCTGTTATATCAGATGTTTTAATCAAATTGTGCTTAAACAATGTTTCTTTACGAGATACGTAAGCAAAGAATTGTTCATAAAATAAAGTCTCACTAACCAAAAGAGCATCTTCAGGGTGATTTGCAATAATAGCAGCATCAAGCTCTTCATTTAATAAAGACCTTCGAATATCCGTTGTTTTCATTTCCGTAACGCGGATATCCATTTCGGGATATTTTTCCATTAATTGAGGGAAAAAACGAGGCAATAAATAAGGAGCAATAGTTGGTAATACGCCTAAATGAAAAGTACCCGATAAAGAATGCTGTTCTTCGTTGATTATTTCTTTTACATGAGTAGTCTGTGCTAAAATCATTCTGGCCTGCTCTAGTACCTTTATCCCTATTGCAGTAGGGCAAACTGGCTGAGTAGTTCTGTCAAAGAGCTTAACGCCAAGCTCTTCCTCTAGCTTTTGTATCATCGCACTGAGTGTAGGCTGAGTTACATTGCAATACTCTGCAGCCTTAGCGAAGTGGCGAAATTGATCCACAGCTAAAATGTATTCAAGTTGTTGAATCGTCATGCTTATTTAGATTTAATCTATAGATAAATTCTATGCAAAGATAGAAAAATAGAATTTTCAAGAAACATATAATGGAGTAACTTTGTTTTCAATTCAACAGAAAGAAGTGTAATTTATAAAATTATTTATTATGAAGACCTTAAGTTATACCAAATTAAATGAAAAAGAAGTGAACAATGTTATTGCTTCCTTGCAGCAGTTATTAGCCGATTTTCAGGTTTACTACACAAATTTAAGAGGGTTTCATTGGAATATCAAAGGACATGCATTTTTTATTCTACACTCTAAATTCGAAGAAATTTATAATGATGCAGCCGAAAAAATAGATGAGATAGCCGAACGAATATTAATGTTAGGTGGTACACCCTACAGTAAATTTAGTGATTACCTGAAGATTGCAAAAGTGAAAGAAGTAGATGGAGTATATACTGCTGACGCATCTTTACATGTTGTTTTAGAAACATTAAGCCATTTGATTGCGGAAGAAAGAAAGATTTTATCGCTAGCATCCAATGTAAAAGATGAAGTTACCGTAGCCCTAATGAGTGATTATTTAAAAGAACAAGAAAAAATGGTATGGATGCTAACTGCATATACCTATAAATAAATTTAATAGACTCTTAATGAGTTTACCTTCACGCAAAAGTTTTTAGTAATTTTTGCGTGATTTCTTTTTATATATACTTTTGTACGGCTATATAATAGATTTTAAAATGGATATTCTGCTTATTGAAGATGATTTACGTATGGCTGAACTAATCAGTATTGGTTTACGTGATAACGGACACAACGTGAGACTGGCCACAGATGAGATTGACGGATATATGCAATATATAGCTATACATCCTTTAAAACAAAACTTCCAATGTTTGAAGGCTAGGTATAAAAAAAGACGGCACCTCGATTCTCATCGCTGTACCGCCACAACACAAACACAAAATAAAACACGACAAAACTACTATGCAATCTTACCTGTTTATGCCGGGGAGGCATAAGTAACCATCATAAATATTCACATACAAATAATTAGTTCAGGTTGACTTGCAATTATAAAACACTTAATCTTCACATTTGTTCGAATATAACATGTTAAAATGAAAGAAAATAATTATTTAACCTTTATTAGCATTGATATTATTGAATACCTCTTTCTCTTAGTTTCAATTGCCACGCCCACGCAGACTTTAAAGTCTCTTCAATAGATATTTCAGCTTTCCATCCCAATTCATTATTTGCATAATCAGGATTTGCCCATACCTTTTCAATATCTCCGGCGCGTCTTCCTACAATCTCATAATTCAATTTAACTCCCGTAGATTTTTCAAATAGGTTGATTAGTTCAAGCACAGATAATCCTCTTCCAGTGCCTATATTGAAAGTTTCAACTGCTTGTTTTTGCTTCTTATCAAGAATACGTTCAATAGCAGTAACATGTGCTTTAGCTAAATCAACTACATTGATAAAGTCTCTGATGCATGAGCCGTCAGGCGTATTGTAATCGTTTCCAAATACACTTAGTTTCTCACGTATTCCAATGGCTGTTTGCGTAAGAAAAGGTATCAAGTTTTGAGGCACACCATTGGGCAGTTCACCCAATAATGCGGTTGGATGTGCTCCTATCGGATTAAAATAACGCAATAGAATAGCACTAATAGGACTACCCGATTTTATTGTGTCACAAATAATTTCTTCATTAACTTGTTTGGTGTTACCGTAAGGCGACTCAGCCTTTTTAATAGGAGCTTTCTCGGTTACGGGAAGTTCATCCGGTTGCCCATAAACGGTACATGAAGATGAAAAGACAATACCTTCCACACCATGTTGGGGCATCAACTCCAAAATATTAATCAAAGAGAGTAGATTATTGCGGTAGTATAATAATGGCTTTTGAACTGACTCACCAACTGCTTTACTTGCTGCGAAATGAATAATTGCCTTAATTCCCTTGTGTTTGGCAAAAACAGTATTCAATCCTTCATAATCTAAGCAATCAAGTTCTTCAAAAATAGGTCTTACTCCTGATACTTTTTCTATATTATCAACTACATCAGCATTAGAATTTGATAGATTATCAATTATAACAACTTCATAACCACTGTTTTGCAATTCTACTACTGTGTGCGAACCAATATATCCAGTACCACCTGTAACCAATATTTTCTGTTTCATTTTGTTGAGTAATTAATTCATAATAAGATTTCGTTCACAAAAGTAGAGAAATAATTCAAAACCGTGTTATTATTACATAGAAATAATTCTATAAATAAAAAAACGCTTGAGATAAGGCCCAAGCGTTTTTTTTATTTATGATATAAAGACAAATGCTATACTACACCCGAGAACCCCATAAATGCCATAGCCAATAGACCTGCAGTTATCAAAGCAATCGGAGTACCTTCCATACCTTTAGGAATACGAATTAAGCTCATTTGCTCTCTTAAGCCAGCAAACAAAACTAATGCAAGGCCGAACCCTAAGGCGGTTGAGAATGCATAAACGACTCCTGTCAGAAGATTGAAATCTTTTTGTATTACTAAAATGGCAACTCCCAAGATACAGCAGTTGGTAGTGATCAAGGGTAAGAAAACTCCCAAAGCCTGATACAAGGCAGGAGACACTTTCTTTAAAATGATTTCAACCATTTGAACTAAAGCAGCAATGACTAATATAAAAGTAATTGTCTGCAAATAACCTAATCCAAATGCATCTAACACGTATTTTTGAATCAAGAAGGTAACAATTGTGGCAATTGTTAGCACAAAAGCTACAGCTGCCGACATACCCAAGGCTGTTTCTACTTTTTTAGAAACACCTAAGAACGGGCAAATGCCTAAGAACTGTGACAATACGATATTATTAACGAATACCGCAGAGATAAATATTAATATATATTCCATAATTCGTTCTCTTTTACGTTATGCTTTTTTAAAACTATTAATCAGAGCAATTAAATACCCTAAGGCAATAAAAGCTCCAGGTGCCAACACAAAGACCAACATGCCATATTCTTCTGGAAGAATACTTAAATTAAAGATCTTGCCCGTTCCTAAAAACTCCCTAACAGCTCCCAAAAGAGTTAACGCAATAGTAAATCCTAAGCCCATACCCAAACCATCAAATAAAGAGGCTAACGGATTGTTTTTTGCTGCAAAAGCTTCAGCACGGCCAAGCAATATACAATTCACAACAATCAATGGGATAAACAAACCTAAAGTGGCATATAAAGCCGGAACAAAAGCTTGCATAACCATTTGCAATAACGTAACAAAAGAAGCAATCACAACCACAAAAGCAGGAATACGAACCATGTCCGGGATGAGATTCTTGATACTCGAAATAACGACATTTGAGCAGATAAGCACAAATGCTGTTGCCAATCCCATTCCCATACCATTAATTGCAGAAGAAGTCGTACCTAATGTAGGACACATACCGAGTAAGAGTACAAATGTTGGGTTCTCTTTTACGATACCATTCATTAAAACTTTAAAGTTATTCATATAATCTCCCCCTTATTAATTAGCACTGACAGAATCAGTATATTCAACATGTTGTGTCGCTCCCGTAGTGGCATTTGTATCACCATTTTGAGTATTACCTTTGTAGGCAGAATAAGCTACATTTACCGCATTTAAGAAAGCACGAGATGTAATAGTAGAAGCCGTGATAGCATCAACTTGTCCACCGTCTTTGCTTACTGCTAACTGTTTTTCGCCCGGATTAAGCCCTTTAATACTTCCTTTATTCCCTTCTTTAAACCAATCAGCAGCCTTTGAGCCTAATCCCGGAGTTTCAGCATGCGCTAACAATGAGTAATTATAGATTTTGCCGTCGGCATCAAATCCTACCAAAATTTTCAGTTCGCCACCAAATCCCATTGATTTAGCTTCAACAGCCGTACC
>SAAR01000003.1 GCA_009916335.1 Erysipelotrichia bacterium
CTTATGCACAAGCAAATAAAAATGTTGTGGCTCTTTCTGCCATTAGTGAAATGACTTGGAAAGAATATGCGAATAAAATGCAGGAAGCAAGTGAGGCAGCTGCTAATGATATGGAAATGATGCCGAAAGAGGAAAAGGGTGCAACAAGTAGTGAAGAGAGTATTGATAATATTGAGGCAAAAGTAAAATTAGTAGATGCTGATTATTTTAAAATTTATCATAAAGAACTTGTTGCTGGTCGAGTATTTTCTCCTTATGAACAAACCCATGCGATGCCTGTTGCATTAATTAAAGAAAGTAGTGTATCTATGTTTGGGATAGGGCAAGCATTAGGTAAGGAAATACGAGTCAATGGACAACCAGTAAAAATTATCGGGGTATTAAAAGATAGCAATGAAAGTGATCCTTCCTCTGCTAACTATGTAAATAGTTTGTATATGTTGAATACATATCAGCAACAATATGGGGAAAGTAAGGATTATACATATCAGTTTCATATGAAACTTAGAAAAGGTGTGAATAAGAACAATGAAATTAGTGCGTTAAAAAGTGAAGCGAATAAGTTTGTAAAAGCAGATCAACTTTATGTCGATACTTATATTGATAATGCTGATTCCACAAATCAAATGATGGATATGTTATCCTTTGCTTTTATGGGCATTGCTTTATTATCATTGTTTATTGGAGGAGTAGGAATTATGAATATCATGCTTGTTTCGGTCAATGAGCGAATTAAGGAAATCGGGATCCGTTGTGCATTAGGAGCACATAAAGTACATATTATTTTACAGTTTTTAATAGAAGCGATTATGATTACATTCATTGCAGGTATTATTGGGATTGCTTTTGCTTATGCTGGATTAGCGATTGCAAATTCACAGATGAGTGATTTATATTTGCAAGTGGATTTATTAAAGGCAATTGGTGTGGTTGGCATATGTAGTTCCATCGGTATTGTATTTGGTTATTATCCAGCGAATAAGGCAGCGAATTTAAAAATAGCAGATGCTTTACGAAGTGAATAAAAGAAGTGATAGAAGTCTTATAAGGACTTCTATTTTTTAATTTATAATGTTAACTTGAAATAAAATACAGGTTTACATTATAAAAAGAACGTGTTATGCTTATTGCCATTGGAGGAATGAAAGATGAAATTATCAATAAAATCAATGTGTTTATGTTCATTGTTTGCTGTTTTAATCGCCGTAGGAGCGTTTATTAAAATTCCTATCTCAATTGTCCCTATTACTTTACAAACACTATTTGTTGTTTTAGCAGGAATCATTTTAGGAAAAAGAGATGCCTTTATTTCTGTTTTGTTGTATATTGTAATCGGGTTAATTGGTATTCCAGTTTTTGCGAATGGAGGAGGGATTGCATATGTCTTACAGCCTTCCTTTGGTTATTTGCTAGGTTTTATGCTCGTTGCCTATTTCATTGGCTATTTTAGTGAAAGCGTAGAGAAAAGTGTCATCAAGCTAATCGTGATTGCCTTTCTTGGTATGTTGCTTATTTATTGTATCGGTATGCTTTATTTTGCACTGATTCAGCATTTCTATTATGAATTGGATTTTACATTAGAATGGTTATTCTACTACTTATTACTTGTGTATTTACCAGGGGATAGCTTAGCTTGTATCTTAGCAGGCTGGATTGGCTATCGTTTAATAACAGTAAAAATGATTGAAAAAATTAGAAAAAGATAAGATAAGGACAGTTTGGTTGAAAAATCAAACTTTTTTTATCGGTTGAAAATACGATAAATAAAGGCTTATTTCATTCTTTAAACAAAAAAATTAAAATTTTGATTATCAAACTATTTACTTTGAATATCAAAGTATGTATAATGTGTGAGAAAACTTTGAATATCAAAGTTATTTAGGAGGACATGAAAATGATCGAACAAATTACAAAAGTATTAGTAGAAGCTATCAACGTTGATGAAGCAGCTGTGAAACCTGAAGCAAATTTAAAAGATGATTTAGGGATTGATTCATTAGCCGCGGTAGAATTGGCACTTGAACTAGAAACTGAATTTGATATTCGCATTGAAGATGATGAATTAGCTAAATTAGAAACAGTTCAAGATATTATGGACATTATTGAAGCAAAGAAATAAACACATTGATAACATAAAAACCTGTGAGCTAAGTTTCTTAGCTCATTTTAAATAAAAGGAGGCTATATGGATACAAACAAAGTGAAACAAATCATGGAGCTATTTGAAGAGAGTAAAGTGTCTTCGATGGAGTTAGAGATTGATGATATAAAAATAAAATTAGCGAAACAAGAATGTGGTATGAATACGCTAGCACAACCACAAGTGTTAATGCCGATGAGTAATGAGGTGTTAGAAAAGGTTGAAACAAAAGAAGAAACGACACAAGAACAAGCAAAAGAAGTGATTCAATCACCACTTGTAGGAACTTTTTACAGTGCACCTGCACAAGGGGCACAACCGTTTGTGAAAGTTGGCTCTAAAGTGAATAAGGGAGATGTTATTTGCATTATTGAGGCAATGAAAGTGATGAATGAGATTAAAGCACAAAAGGCAGGAACAATTGTCGCAATTAAGGTGAATGATGGCGATATGGTGCAATTTGATGAAGTATTAATGGAGCTTGGTGATGCACATGATCACTAAAATATTAATTGCCAATCGTGGTGAAATTGCGATTCGTATTATTCGTACATGTAAAGAAATGGGCATTGCAACAGTTGCTATTTATTCTAAAGCCGATAAAGATGCATTGCATGTGCAATTAGCGAATGAAGCAATTTGTGTTGGTGATAGCAAGGTTAGTGATAGTTATTTAAATATGAATAACATTATTCAAGCAGCGTGTAGTACAGGGTGTGATGCGATTCATCCTGGGTTTGGCTTTCTTAGTGAAAATGCCAAATTTGCTCGATTAGTAAAGCAGTGTGATTTAATTTTTATTGGACCTGATCCAGAAATCATTGAAAAGTTAGGGAATAAAGCAATGGCTAGAAAAATGATGATGGAGGCAGGAGTACCTGTGGTTTTAGGTAGTAAAGATGTGATTACTAGTGTGGAAGAAGGCATGAGTAAAGCGAAAGAAATCGGCTATCCTTTAATGATTAAAGCCAGCAGTGGTGGCGGTGGTAGAGGTATGCGTATTGTCTATCAAAAAGAGGAATTTGAAAATGCATTCCACAGTGCAAAAAGTGAAGCGTTTGCTTGTTTTGGCGATGATGATGTGTATATGGAAAAATACATTGAAGAGCCTAAACATGTGGAAGTACAACTTATCGGTGATCATTTTGGTAATGTGATTCACTTATTTGAAAGGGATTGTTCATTTCAAAGAAGAAACCAAAAGATGATTGAAGAAGCCCCTTGTTTTGTATTAGATGAACATACTAGAGAACAGATGTTTGCAGATGCAATTAAGGCATGTCAATATGTTGGCTATAACTCAGTAGGAACGATTGAATTTTTACTAGATAAAAATGGACAGTATTACTTTATGGAGATGAATACACGAATACAAGTAGAACACCCTATTAGTGAAATGATTTGTGGTGTTGATATTGTTAAGCAACAAATCAAAGTGGCAGATCATCAAAAGTTAACGTTGAAACAAGAAGATATTAAGGCAAATGGATATGCCTTAGAGTGTCGTATTAATGCCGAAAATATCAAGATGGATTTTGCACCTTCTCCTGGTAAGATTACTTTTTTGCATTTACCTGGAGGCAAAGGGGTACGCATTGAAACTGCTGTTTACAATGGTTATGAAATTCCACCTTTCTATGATTCGATGATCTTAAAGTTAATTACCTATGCACCTACACGTTTAGAGTGCATTAAGAAAATGCGTATTGCCTTAGAAGAATTAATTATTGATGGGGTGCATACCAATATTGAATTTCATTATTTAGTATTGCACCATAAGAAGTTTATTGAAGGAAAATACAATACTGGCTTTGCGGCACAGTTTATTGAGGAGTTGAAATCAAATGGAGAATTTATTTAAGAAGCGACAAGAACGTTTGCTTGTATTTCAAAAGACAAGAAAAAAAGTTGTTATGCATACAAAAAAAGAAATTCCAGACAATGTATTCAAAAACTGTGATCATTGTAATGCGAGTATTCCTTATCTTGATTTGATGCAAGCGTATTATGTATGTCCTAGATGTGGGCATCATTTAAAAATCTCAGCTCGTGAACGGATACGTCAGTTAATTGATACCCATACATTCAAAGAGATTGACGCTAACATGGAAAGTGAAAATGTCGATCAATTTGATGGGTATGATGAAAAGTTGGAGAAGTATAAACGTGCGACAGGACTGCATGAAGGCGTTGTTTGTGGTGTTGGTAAATTGAGTGGTTATAAAGTTGCGATCGCGATTATGGATGCTCATTTTATGATGGGAAGTATGGGAAGTGTCGTAGGAGAAAAGATTACACGCACGATTGAATTGGCACATAAGAAGCATTTACCACTCATTATTAGCTGTGCAAGTGGGGGTGCAAGAATGCAGGAAGGGATTGTTTCTTTGATGCAGATGGCAAAAACCAGTGCCGCTTTAAAACGGTATAGTGATGCAGGAGGTTTTTACATTGCATTATTAACGAATCCAACAACAGGAGGAGTTAGTGCTAGTTTTGCAATGTTGGGGGATATTATCATTGCCGAACCAAACGCATTAATTGGCTTTGCTGGGAAACGTGTGATTGAAAAAACGATCAATGAGGTATTACCAAAAGAATTTCAGCATGCTAAATTCGTACAGGAAAAAGGCTTTGTGGATATGATTGTAGAGCGTAAAGATATGAAAACAGTGATGAGTAAACTCATTGCACTACATGGGGGTAAATGTTAATGAACTTAAAAGAATGTGAGATCCTCATTAAAAGCTTAGAGGCAGAAAAAGCAAAATGCGATCAAGAAAATAGTGTGTATTATGAAGAATTAGATGCACAGATTAAACGGATTCAAAAGGAAACGTATAGCCATTTAAGTGCATGGGATCGCGTCTATCTAGCAAGGCATATGGATCGTTTTAAAGCACAGGATTATATCGCTTTATTATTTGATGATTTTTATGAGTTACATGGGGATCGCTGTTATGGTGATGATCCATCAATCATTGGAGGCATTGCTTATTTTAATGAGCTTCCAGTAACGATTATTGCACAATCAAAAGGGAAAACATTAGAGGAAAACTTAGCGAAGAACTTTGGTATGGTTTCCCCAGAAGGATATCGAAAAGCGATTCGACTAGCAAAGCAAGCAGAAAAGTTTCATCGTCCAATCATTACCTTTGTCGATACACCTGGGGCTTATCCTGGAAAAGGAGCAGAGGAGCGAGGACAGGCACAAGCGATTGCCGATAGTTTGTTCACTTTCTCTAATTTAAAAACACCCGTTATTTGTATTGTATTATCAGAAGGGGGAAGTGGTGGTGCATTAGCATTATCCCTAGGCGATCAAATTGTGATGTTAGAAAATGCGATTTATTCTATCCTATCTCCTGAGGGCTTTGCAAGTATTTTATGGAAAGATGAAAAACGTGCCAAAGAAGCAAGTGAAGTGATGAAACTAACTTCCTATGATTTATTAGAAAAAGGAATTATTGATGAAATCATTAAAGAGCCATTAGGAGGCGTACAAGTTTGTCTTGATTTTGTGGTAGAGCAGTTAAACACATACTTGCAAAAACAATTACCTATCCTAATGAAGAAAAAAGAAAAGGTATTATTGGAAGAGCGATATATGAAATATCGTAAGATAGGTTTATACGAATGAAAGATATAAAAATAATTAGTAGTGCTTATGCGAAAGCAAAACATTGTGTTACAAATTTTGATTTGGCAAAGATTGTGGATACAAGTGATGAATGGATTCGCACAAGAACAGGGATTGAAACACGTTATTTAAGTAGCGATGAAAATACAAGTGATTTAGCCTATCGTGCAGCCAAAGCTGCCATTGATAAGAGTGCGATCGATCCTAGCGAGATTCAATTGCTTGTGGTGGCGACGATGAGTGGGGATCATATCACTCCTTCTACGGCTTGTATATTGCAGGCAAAGTTAGGACTCAATGAACAAGCAATGATGGCATTTGATGTGAATGCGGCTTGTAGTGGTTTTATCTATGCATTACAAATTGCTAGTGCGATGTTACAAGAAAATAAATGTGCTTTAATTGTTGGGGCAGAAACATTAAGTAAAATCATAGATTGGCAAGATCGTAATACCTGTGTTTTGTTTGGTGATGGAGCAGGTGCAATGTTGATTAAAAAACAAGAGGGTGCAGGTGTTATGGAACATTATGCCCAAAGCATCGGTGATATAAATGGTGTTTTACAAGCACAAGGAATTGCTATGCCCCCTCTTTTACAAAATAGTTCTTTACAAGTTGGCTATTTATGTATGGAGGGAAGGGAAGTCTTTCGTTTTGCGATTAAAGCAATGGAAGATGCGATTTGTAAAGTATTAATGAGTGCAAAGCAAACAATAGATGCCATTGATTTAATCATTCCTCATCAAGCGAATTTAAGAATTATTAAGCATGTGGCTAAAAAAATGAATATTGACCAAGATAAGTTTTACGTTAATTTACAACACTTTGGCAATACATCAGCAGCAAGTGTGGCAATTGCTTTTGCACAAGCACAAGAAGAAAAGAAGTTACATTCAGGAATGCGTATTATATTAGTTGGTTTTGGAGCAGGCTTTACATATGGAGCTAGCTATATTGAATTGTAAGGGAGAAACAAGTATGTTAAATAAATTATTAAATATTAAATATCCAATTATTCAAGGAGCCATGGCAAATATTGCAACGGCAGAGTTTGCGGCTTGTGTTTCTAATTGTGGAGGATTAGGTGTGATTGGTACAGGGGCGATGAATGTAAAACAAGCTAGAGAAGCCATTCATCAATGTAAACAATTAACAGATAAGCCTTTTGGGGTTAATGTCATGATGATGAATCCTTATACTAAAGAAATCATGGAAATGATTGCTGAGGAAAAGGTTGCTTTCGTAACAACAGGGGCAGGAAACCCTGGGATTTATATGGATATGTTGAAAAAAAGTGGTGCCAAAGTATTTCCTGTTGTACCTAGTGTTGCTTTAGCCATTAGAATGGAACGTGCCAATGCAGATGGTGTAATTGTAGAAGGAATGGAAGCAGGAGGTCATGTTGGGGAACAAACAACGATGGCTTTATTACCACAGGTTGTCGATGCCGTTAATATTCCTGTGATTGCCGCTGGTGGAATTGGTGATGGACGAGGTTTTAATGCTGCTTTAAGTCTAGGGGCACAAGGAGTGCAGGTAGGAACTTGTTTATTGGTTGCTAAAGAATGTCCGATTCATGAAAATTACAAACAAGCAGTCATTAAAGCAAAAGATAGTGATACCGTAGTTACAGGAAGAAGTATGAACTCACCAGTGCGTATTTTAAAAAATAAAATGAGTCGTGAATACCTTCGTTTAGAAAAAGAAGCAAGCAGTCGTGAAGAATTAGAAAAATTAACGTTAGGGGCATTGCGTAAAGCTGTTTTTGAAGGGGATATACAAATGGGTTCCGTTATGTTAGGTCAGATTGCAGGAATGTGTAAAGAAATTAAACCAATGCAAGTGATTCTTGATGAAATGGTGAGTGATGCACATACACAATTTAGTGAACTACAAAAAAAATTAGAGGAGATGGCATGTTAAAAAGTGTGAAGTTAAAAGATAAACAACTAGACATTCCCATTATTCAAGGGGGAATGGGGGTTGGTGTATCTTTATCTAGCTTAGCAGGTAATGTGATGAAACAAAAAGGCATGGGTGTCATTAGTGGGGCCCACCCTGGCTATCAAAAAGCAGGGTTTCGTCAAGATAGTGTACAAGCGAATGTAGAAGCGATTAAAGAAGAAGTACAAAAAGCTCGCATTATTAGTGAAGGAAATGGTTTGTTAGGTGTGAATATTATGGTGGCATCACAAGATTATGATGTCTATGTAAAAGCAGCGGTACAAGCAAAGGTAGATGCGATTATTTCAGGGGCTGGATTACCACTTCACTTACCTTCATTAGTCGATGATCCTAGTATTTTATTAGCACCGATTGTTTCTAGTGGGAAAGCGATGCAATTAGTTTTGAAAGCATGGGATCGCCATTATCATAGAATACCTGATTTCGTTGTGATTGAAGGTAGTGAAGCAGGGGGACATTTAGGGTTTAAAAAAGAGGCGTTATTAGATGATACCTGTGAAACATTAACGCAAATATTAACTGCTGTACAAGCCCAATTAAAACCATACGAACAAGCATACCAACAAGCAATCCCCATTTTTGTGGCAGGTGGTATTTTTACAGGTGCGGATATTGCGAAATATCTTAAACTAGGGGCTTCTGGGGTACAGATGGGAACACGTTTTATTGCCACACATGAATGTGATGCCCACATAGCGTTTAAAGAAGCGATCATTCATTGCAAACAAGAAGATATTGCGATTGTACAAAGTCCTACGGGATTTCCAGGACGTGCCATTGTCAATGCGTTTATGAAACAAGTACAAAAGCGAGGAAATATTAGTGTTTCTCATTGTTTAGATTGTTTAAAACCTTGCAAACGCATTGACATTCCATACTGTATTAGTGAAGCTTTATTACAATCAGTAAGTGGGAATGTAGATAAAGGATTAATTTTTGTAGGAAGTAATGCTTATCGTGTGAAAGAGATGACAAGTGTAGAAGCATTAATGAAGGAATTGATTGATGATGCAAACAGAGCTTTAAAGGAGATAAAATGAAAATAGGATTTTTATTTGCAGGACAAGGTGCACAATATGTAGGTATGGGAAAAGCCTTCTATGAGCATTATCCACAGGCAAAAAAAGTATACGATGAAATAAAAATTGATTTTGATATAAAAGATGTATGTTTTGAGGGACCGAAAACGATGTTAGATGATACGGCTTATGCACAAAGTTGTATTTTTGCGACTTCTATGGCGATTGCAGAAGTGATTAAAGCACATGGCATTGTGGCAGATTATGTAGCAGGGCTTAGTTTAGGAGAATATTCTGCATTATGTTATGCACAAGCGATGCGTATTCAAGAAGGTGTTGAAATTGTTAGAGAACGAGGCAAGATCATGGCAAATGCTCTACCAAAAGGAACGAGTGCGATGGCGGCCATCTTACAATGTGAGGAATCGATGATCCAAGAGGTTTGTAAAGAAGTAGCAACACTTGGTGTTTGTGAAATTGCCAATTATAACTGTCCAGGACAAATTGTCATTAGTGGAGATGTGAAAGCAATTGAAAAAGCAAGTGAATTATTGCTAGTAAAAGGAGCAAAGCGAGTGATTCCTTTAAATGTTAGTGGTGCCTTTCATTGTTCCTTATTAGAAGAAGCATCGACAAAGTTGCATACTGTATTGCAAAAGTATGATTTGCATACACCAAGGATTCCTGTCATTTACAATACGAGTGGTAAAGAGGAAAGTAAACCAGTCATTGATATTTTAACCAAACAAATAAAAAGTAGTGTGTATTTTATGCAATCCATTCAATATATGATTGCACAAGGAGTAGAAGCGTTTGTCGAAATAGGACCAGGGGCAACATTAAGTGGTTTTGTAAGAAAGTGTGATCGTAGTATTCCTGTATATAGTGTGGATAGTATTGATGCATTAGAAAAAATGTTAGGAGCGTTATATGACAAAAATGGAAAATAAAGTAGCATTCATTAGTGGAGCGAGTCGTGGAATTGGTAAAGCTATTGCCATTCAATTGGCAAAAGAAGGTTACCATGTTGTGATTAATTATTGTGGTAATAAACAAAAAGCAGAACAGGTTTGCGAAACATGTAAACAATATAATGTAGATGCAATGTGTATACAAGCAGATGTTTCTGATTATGCACAAGTTGAACAGATGGTAAAGCAAGTGGTGGATAAGTATGGACACATTGATGTCTTAGTGAATAATTCAGGAATCACAAAAGACAATTTATTGCTTAGAATGAGCGAAAGTGATTTTAGTGATGTGATTGATGTAAATTTAAAAGGGTGTTTTCATTGTATCAAACACGTTAGCAAAGTTATGATGAAACAGCGTAGTGGTTCCATTATTAATATGGCGAGTGTGATTGGACTTGTTGGGAATATTGGACAAGCAAATTATGCAGCCAGCAAAGCAGGAATCATCGGTTTAACCAAAGCAAGTGCAAAAGAACTAGCCGCAAGAGGTATTCGTGTGAATGCGATTGCACCAGGTTTTATTGATACGGAAATGACACAGATTTTAAGTGATGATGTGAAAGCGAAAATTATGGAAAGTATTCCGTTAAAGCAGTTTGGTAGCGTGGAAGATGTTGCTAATATGGTCGTTTTTTTAGCGAGTGATAAGAGTCGTTATGTGAGTGGTCAAGTCCTAAATGTCGATGGTGGCATGGTAATGTAAGGAGAACAGTGAAATGAAAAAAAGAGTCGTTGTAACAGGTATGGGAGCAATTTCTCCTATTGGTAATAGCGTAAGCGAGATGTGGCAGGCAATCATGGATAAAAAATGTGGGATTGGAGTAATTACACATTTTGATACAAGTGATTATAAAGTAAAACTAGCAGGCGAAGTGAAAGATTTAGATATGGAGCAATACTTTGCAAAACGTGATCTCAAATTTAATGATCGTTTTACACAGTTTGCTAGAATTGTCGCTAAACAGGCAATAGAAGATGCAAAACTTGATGTCGATAAAATCAATCAAGATCGTTTTGGGGTTATCATCGCTTCAGGTATTGGTGGTGTTGAAACGATTGAAAACGCACAATCAAATTTATTAGAGCGAGGAGCAGCTCGTGTATCGCCATTTTTTATTCCGATGGCATTAGTGAATTTGGCAGCGGGAAATGTCGCCATTGATCATCATGCAAAAGGGCATTGTTCTGCTTGTGTAACAGCTTGTGCAGCTGCCAGTAATGCCATTGGGGAAGCCTTTCATAAAATTCGTGATGGCTATGAAGATGTCATGATTGCAGGAGGTAGTGAAGCAGCGATTACGCCTTTAGCGATTGCTGGTTTTCAATCCATGCGTGCTTTGCATACAGGAAGTGATCCACTAAGAGCGAGTATTCCTTTTGACGCTGAACGCAGTGGTTTTGTCATGGGCGAAGGAGCAGGTGCATTAATATTAGAAAGCTATGAACATGCAAAAGCTCGTAATGCTTATATTTATGGTGAAATTGTAGGTTATGGGGAAACATGTGATGCACATCATATTACGGCTCCATTAGCAGATGGTAGTGGGGGAGCAAAAGCGATGTTAAAAGCGATACAAGATGCTAACATTACCCCTAATGATATTGAATATATCAATGCACATGGAACCAGTACACCATTGAATGATAAAACCGAAACAGCCGCAATGAAGTACGCTTTTTTAGAGCATGCGAAACAGTTAGCTGTGTCGAGTACGAAATCAAATACAGGACATTTATTAGGGGCAAGTGGTGCCATTGAAGCGATTATTACAATTAAAGCTTTAGAAGAAGGTTATCTTCCTGCTACCATTCATTATCAAAATAAAGATGAGGACTGTGATTTAGATATTATCGCTAATGAAGGAAGAAAACAAAAGATTCGTTATGCAATGAGTAATTCCTTAGGTTTTGGAGGACATAACGCTTCTTTAATAATGAAACGTTGGGAGGATTAATATGTTACTTAATTCAAATGAAATACAAGCAATTATACCACATCGTTATCCATTCTTATTAGTGGATCAAATTAGTGAGATTAGTGAAGATCAAACACAGATCATAGGTAAAAAGTGTATTAGTGCCAATGAAATGCAATTTCTAGGACATTTTCCACAAAAACATGTAATGCCTGGTGTATTAATTGTTGAGGCATTAGCACAAACAGGTTGTGTACTACTTTTATCCAAAGAAGAAAACAAAGGAAAACTAGCGTTTTTTGCAGGAATTAATCATATGCGTTTTAAAACACAAGTGATTCCTGGTGATGTGTTAACTTTAAAAGTAACATTGATAAAGCAAAGAGCAGGGATTTATTTTGCCGATGTAGAGGCGAGTGTCGATGGTAAAATCGCCGCTACTGGTGAAATTATGTGTGCGGTAAAAAACTAATATGATGGTTGGTATTGGGTGTGATATTGTGGAAATAAAACGCTTAGAAAACAAGCAAGAAGCTCTTGCAAAACGTATTTTGAGTGAACAGGAATATCATCTTTATCAAAGCTTTCCTAAAAAGCGAGCGATGGAGTTTTTAGCAGGTCGTTTTGCGGCGAAGGAAGCGATTGTCAAAGCATGCCCACAAAACTTATTATTAAATGAGATAGAAGTATTGTATGATGATTTTCATAAACCTATCTGTTCTATAAAAAATTATCAAATTCACATTAGTATAGCACATGAAAATGCATATGCCATCGCATATGCAATATGTGAGAAATAGAGGCGTAAGTATGAGTGTTTTGCAAATGATAAAAGGTTTACTTATCATGCCAATCGCATGGCTTGATGCGTATATATGGGCGAAAAAAAGTGTTCGTCAACGATACTTTCGATTGCAGAAATGGAGTTGTTTTTTTCTTCGTTATTTTGGCTATCAACTAACCATAGAAGGACAAGAACATATTCCTGATGATCAAGCAATTTATTTTGTGTCGAATCATCAAGGCACCTTGGACCCTATTTTAATTGTTGCCAGCTGTCCTGTACCTTTAAGCTTTATTTCTAAAAAAGAAAATGAAAAGTTGCCTGTTTTTGGTAAATGGGCGAGAAATATTGAAACGATTCATTTTGATCGAGAATGTAGAGAAGGGAATGTTTTTATGTTGAGGGAAGCGGCTCGTTATTTAAAAGCGAAGAAAAACTTATTGATTTTTCCTGAAGGGACACGCTCTAAAGGAAAAGCGATGAATGCGTTTAAGGTTGGTTCATTACAGCCTGCTTACTTAGGGAAAGCAACGATTGTACCTATTACGTTAAATAATGCGTATTGTATTGATGATAAGAAAAATAAAGATAAACACTTGAAGATAACATATGGAAAAGCGATTGCCTATGAGGAATATAAGCATATCAAACATGATGAAATGACACAAATACTATTTCATAAAATTCAAGAGAAGATTGAATCATAATAGATAAGATTCATTGTCGATGTCGATGATGAATTTTTCTTTGTTTTCTTTTTATACTTGATAGGCTATAATGATACAAAAGTAGGTGATATTATGAATGACAAATTTATCAATGGGATTCGCATACATTGGGATCGTTTGCAAAAGGATCATTATGTCAAACAAATAAAGGCATTAGCAAATCTTGAATATTTATCATTTCATCGCAATATCACTTTTTTTGTTGGTGAAAATGGAAGTGGAAAATCAACATTGTTAGAAGCGATTGCGGTTGCGTCAGGATTGAATGCAGAAGGTGGTACACGCAATTTTAATTTTGCGACAAGTGAAACGCATTCCCAGCTTTGTGATGCCATCACAACGATTAAAGGAGTGCACCGCCCTGTGCATAGTTTCTTTTTGCGTGCAGAAAGCTTTTACAATGTTGCCACACAGTATGAAACATATCGAGATTCTTCTAAAGAACATTTTTATCAGCGTTTTGGTGGAAAATCATTACACGAGCAATCTCATGGGGAAAGTTTCTTGCATTTAATACAAGGAAGTTTTAATGAAGATGGCTTGTATTTTTTAGATGAACCAGAGGCAGCTTTATCACCTCAGCGTCAATTAACATTATTAATTCATTTGCATCAATTAGCAAGTACAGGAGCACAGTTTATCATTGCTACACATTCTCCTATTTTGTTAGGCGTACCAAATTGCGAAATTCTCTCTTTTGATCATGGTGAGATTATTCCTATTGCCTATGAAGAATGTGAAAGCTATCAAGTGATGAAAATGTTTATCAATGAACGTGAAAAGATGTTGAAACATATGTTAGAGTAGTATTGTAGAAAATAGAATATTTAAAAAAGATTCCACATGTAAAGGGAATTTTTTTGTCCATCATTTTGTGAAAAGTAACCTGTACTAGATACCATCATACTATATTAATAGATATTCATAATAGATGGAGGGAAGTAAACAATGCGAATGAATGAAATGAAAATAGGGCAAAGTGGTTATGTGAAGAAGATTATGTTACATGGCAGTATCCGTCGAAGATTACAGGATATTGGCTTAATACAAGGAACAAAAATAAAATGTGTATTAAAAAGTCCTGCACAGGATCCTGTTGCTTTTGTAATTCGTGGTGCCATCATTGCTTTGCGAGCAGAAGATATGGGTCTTATCGAAATTGAAGAATGTGATGCTTATGAGTAAAATCATAGCGTTAGCAGGGAATCCTAATGTTGGTAAAAGCACAATTTTTAATGCCTTAACAGGAATGAATCAGCATACAGGAAATTGGCCTGGTAAAACCGTTGAAAAAGCAGAAGGGAAGTATCATTTCAATGGTTGTGAATATACGCTTGTGGATTTACCTGGAACGTATTCATTGTTTGCACATTCATTGGAAGAAGAAATTGCGAGAGATTTTATTTGTTTTAATAAAATAGATTGCGTGGTTGTTGTTTGTGATGCCACTTGTTTAGAAAGAAATTTAAATCTAGTTTTACAGACGATTGAGATTACAAAGCGTGTGGTGGTTTGTGTAAATTTACTAGATGAAGCAAAGAAAAAACAGATTACGATTGATTTAGATGCGTTAAGTACTTTATTACAAGTATATGTAGTAGGAACAAGTGCTAGAAATCAACAAGGTTTACATGCATTACAAAAAAGAATTGAATGTTGTTGTGAAACACAAAGAACAGGCATCAATGTGATGTATCCTAAGGAGATTGAAACATGCTTACAAAAAATCACTACGCATCTACCTTGTGAGGAACACATACGTTCTCGTTTTTTAGCAATACAACTATTAGAAAACCATCATGATGCTCACTTTACTCATTATTTACATCACTTGTTAAAGCAAGAGGGATTACAAGAAGTAGTGCAAAAGCAACAATCAAATCTACTTACAAGTGGATATAGTGAGCAAATTTATAAAGATGCATTAGTGAATAGTGTCGTACAACAAGCTTCTCGTATTGCTTCTTTGTGTACAATGGTAGGGGATCATCACATTGATGAAAGAGATCGCAAGATTGATCGTATTTTAACTAGCAAGCAATTTGGTATACCGATTATGTTAGTTTTATTATGTTGTATCTTTTGGCTTACTATTTTTGGTGCAAATATTCCTTCTGCCTTTTTAGCAGATTTATTGTTTGCGATAGAGGCACAACTTGATCAATGGCTTACACAATTAAATGTTGCCCCTTTTTTCATTGCTTTCTTTGTACATGGCATGTATCGTGTATTAGCTTGGGTTGTTTCGGTTATGTTACCACCAATGGCAATCTTTTTCCCTTTATTTACATTGCTTGAAGATGTTGGCTATTTACCTCGTGTAGCATTTAATTTAGACCATTATTTTAAAAGAGCATGTACTTGTGGAAAACAGGCATTAAGTATGTGTATGGGATTTGGCTGTAATGCGGCAGGAGTCATTGGTACACGCATTATTGATTCACCAAGAGAGCGTATGATTGCTTTATTAACAAATAATTTTGTTCCTTGTAATGGGCGTTTTCCAACAATTATACTATTATGCACCTTGTTTTTTATTCATCAAAAGCAGACGTTGTTAAGCTCTATATTATCAGCACTAATGTTAGGTGGAGTGGTCGCTTTAGGGGTATTATTGACCTTTTTATCTTCTTATATATTATCGAAAACATTATTAAAAGGGGAAGTGTCCTCTTTTACCTTAGAGTTATCTCCTTATCGTCGACCACAGATTATAAAAGTGATCATTCGCTCTATTTTTGATCGTACATTAAAAGTATTGTATCGAGCGATCATCATTGCTGCTCCTGCTGGTTGTTTGATATGGATATTAGCAAATACAACCATTCATGATATAAGTATTTTACAATATTGTGCCGCTTTTTTAGATCCTTTTGGCAAAGCAATCGGTATGGACGGTGTGATTATTTTAGCCTTTATTTTAGGCTTTCCTGCAAATGAAATCGTCTTTCCCATCATGATTATGATCTATATGGCAACTGGCTCTTTAATCGAATTAGATAATCAAGCTTTATATACGTTATTATTGGCTCATGATTGGAGTATGAGTACTGCTTTGTGTACGACTTTATTTACGTTATTGCACTGGCCTTGTTCGACCACTTGTCTTACGATTTATAAAGAAACAAACAGTTTAAAATGGACACTATTGGCACTTGCGTTACCAACGATATTTGGGGTTATCTTATGTTATATCGTTGCTAGTGTTGCTGCTATATGGTAATGATTCTTCTGCTTTATGCAGAAGTTTTTTAAATCATGAAAATTAGTTTAAACTAACATATTAATTGACGAACACTTCTGAATGTGATAGTGTATATATGTTAGATAAGGTTAACTTAAAGTGAAAGGAGATTTCATGAAATATATATATTTTATTCTTGCTTTAATTTTTACAGGCATTGGCTGTATTGGGATTGTTTTACCGATCTTACTAACCACACCATTCTTATTGTTGGCGTTATTTTTGTATGCGAAAAGTAGTGAACGTGCTAAAACTTGGTTTATGAATACACGCATTTATCAAAAATACCTAGATCACTTTGTGAAAGATAGGGCAATGACCTTAAAAAGTAAAATAATAATTTTGAGCTTTGCCTCTTCAATGCTTATTTTTGCTTTTATAATAATGGAAAATGTGATTGGTAGAATATTCATCGTGATGCTTATTGTATTTAAATATTATTATTTTATTGTACATATTAAAACCATTCCACAAAAAATGGAGATCAACTATGATTAATAAGCGTTTGTTTGCATATTTAGGTAGTGATAAAAAATATGTATATTTGCAAGTGTTCGTGCAGTGGATTGCTCTGCTTTTACAAATTATACTTATTTTTATTTTAGGTGAAATGTTGAATACTTTATTTTTAAAAGGTGCATTAGCGAATACGATGCTGTTTTCTTGTGTGTTCTTATTAGTTGTTTTATTGCTTATGAAAGGGATAATGCGTTATGTAAGTCATGTATTATCCTATTATAGTGGAGAAAAGGTAAAAGGAAAACTTAGAAAAAGTATTTATGAAAAGTTGTTAGCGCTCAATGTGAATTATATACACTATGTTTCTACCTCGCAAATTACACAGTTAAGTGTAGAAGGAGTAGATCAGCTAGAAACGTATTATGCGAAATATTTGCCACAGCTATTTTATAGCTTGTTAGCACCGTTTACATTGTTTTTATTGCTTTTTCGTATTGAATGGAAAAGTGCATTGCTACTTCTTTTTTGTGTTCCTTTAATTCCATTGTCTATTATTGCTGTACAGAGGTTTGCGAAAAAGTTATTAAATAAGTATTGGGGTATGTATACTAATTTAGGAGAGCGTTTCTTAGATAATATAAAAGGATTGACAACGGCAAAGATTTATCAAAGTGATGCCTACCAGCATAAAAAGATGAATGAAGAAGCAGAGAAATTTCGTAAGATTACCATGCGAGTATTAATCATGCAGTTAAACTCTATCAGTATCATGGATCTTGTTGCTTTTGGGGGTGCAGCGATTGCGATGCTTATGGTGTTACATGCTTTTTTAGCCGATCAAATATCTTTAGGGAATGCGTTTGTGATGATTATGCTAAGTGCTGAGTTTTTTATTCCTTTGCGTTTATTAGGTTCCTTTTTTCATATCGCAATGAATGGAAATGCAGCAGCGACACAAATTTTTGCTTTTCTTGATGTAGAGGTAAATAAACAAGAAGAGGACAAGGTATCTATTAAAAAGATGCATATGGAAGTAAAAGATGTTTGTTATGCATATCAAAGTGGACAAAATGTAGTAAGTGATATTTGCATGCAATTACAAAATAAAGGTGCGTATGCGCTTGTTGGGGAAAGTGGAAGTGGGAAAAGTACGCTTTCAGCTTTATTGAGTAAGCGTTTTTCACCTACCGATGGAGAAATTAAAATAGATGGTATAAAACTAGAGGATATTGCGCATAAGACATTAATGCAGTGGATTACATTAGTGGATCATCAAGCGTTTTTATTTAAAGGAAGTGTTCGTTCTAATTTATTATATGGTAAAGAGAATGCAAGTGAACAAGAAATGTTTCATGCATTGAAACAAGTGAATTTATATGATTTTGTGATGGCACAAGGGGGATTAGATTTTGCTATCTTAGAAAAAGGAGCGAATTTATCAGGTGGGCAGGCACAACGCTTAAGTATTGCTAGAGCTTTATTGCATGATACACCTATGTATATTTTTGATGAAGCCACTTCTAATATTGATGTGGAAAGCGAAAATGATATTATGCAGGTGATTACGATGTTGTCAAAAACAAAGGTTGTTTTAATGATTACGCATCGTTTAGCGAATATTAAACATTTTGATCATATTTTTGTTTTAGACAAAGGGAAATTAATAGGGGAAGGAAGTCATGAAAAGTTGTATGCACAAAATCAGGTATATAAACAGATGGTGGATACACAAAATCATATCGAAAGTTATGTGAAAGGAGAAAGCTATGCGACATAAAAGTGGTTTAGAAGTGATTGTGAAATTAATCGCATTAGTCAAAGGTATGCGGTTCACTATGTTAGTCGCCATTATCTTAGGGATTCTTGGTAATCTTGCTTCCATTTTTTTAACTATTTTATCTGGCGAAGTGCTAGTGGATATTTTACATAAGCAAAGTACACACATAACTATGTGGATAACACTGATTCTTATCTTTGCTTTTGCTCGTGGTTTCTTACGCTATGGTGAACAAGCATGCAACCATTTTATCGCTTTTACGTTATTGGCGATGATTCGTGATCGTGTTTTTTCACAATTAAGAAAATTAGCACCTGCGAAATTATATGGAAAGGAAAAAGGAAATTTAATTGCTATGCTGACAAGTGATGTAGAATTATTGGAAGTGTTTTACGCCCATACGATTTCTCCTGTTATGATTGCCTTAATCGTTTCGCTTGTTTTACTTTTTTATCTTGCTCAATTTCATTGGTGGTTAGTTTTATGGGCAGCATTCGCCTATCTAAGTGTGGGTTTTATATTACCTATGTTTATTGCGAAATTAGCAAAACAAAGTGGGGCAAACTATCGTCATCAGGTTGCACAGTTGAACACTTATGTTTTAGAATCAATTCATGGCTTAACGATTGTTGATCAATACAATCAAGGAAAACAACATTTACACAAGATGGATTCGATGAACAATACATTAAATAACCTTAATAAAAAGTTAAAAAAAGTAGAAGGGATTACGAGTGCATTAAGTGAGATAGGCATTTTATTCTTTTCCTTGATGATGTTTTTGCTTGCTGCATATTTATATACACAAAAAGAGATCCCTTTTGATGCAGTTTTATTATCTACGATTGCGATGATGTCCTCGTTTGGACCAGTGAATGCTCTTTCTGCTTTGGCAAATAATTTGGCCATTACGTTTGCAAGTGGAGAACGGGTTTTATCTTTGTTGGAAGAAGAGGCTAAAATTGAGGAAGTAGAAATAGGAGAAGAGGGAGCTTTTGCTTCTATGGATATGAATGATGTTTCTTTCTCCTATGATGAAGAATTGATTTTAAAGGATATTCACTTATCGTTTGAAAGCGATAAAATTTATGGAATAAAAGGAAAAAGTGGTTCTGGGAAAAGTACGTTATTAAAATTAATGATGCGTTTTTATGATGTGAAGCAAGGTTGTATACAAATGAATCAAGAGAATATTAAACAATGGAAAACAAGTGCGTTAAGAGAGAATGAAAGCTATGTCACACAAGAAACCTATCTGTTTGATGATAGTATTAGACATAATATTAAACTGGCGAATCTAAATGCGAGTGAAGAAGAGATTATACAAGCTTGTAAACAAGCGAATATACATGCATTTATTATGACTTTACAAGATGGCTATGATACAAAAATAGGAGCTTTAAGCAATCCCTTATCAGGAGGGGAAAGACAGCGAATAGGCTTAGCAAGAGCATTCTTACACGATGCTAAACTGCTTTTATTAGATGAACCAACGAGCAATTTGGATAGTTTAAATGAAGCAATGATCATGAAATCAATAAAGGATAATGCTGCTTCTAAAAGTGTTGTGATTGTTTCTCATCGTGATTCTTCTTTACAGATCTGTGATGAAATTATACCAATGGCAGAAGGGAGAAATTCATGAAAACAAGCGATAAACGCAATAAAGAAAAGCGAGTTGTCGATTTGATGATTCGCTTATATGAAAACAAGCACAACGTGGATTTAAGTGCATTAAAAGTATATGCAAACAAACGTATTGATCGTTGTCCTTTTATGGAGGAAAAAAGTTTTTGTTCAAGTTGTAAAGTGCATTGTTATCAAAATGAATATCGTAAACAAATGCAACTTGTCATGCGTTACTCAGGAAAGAGAATGTTATTTTATCACCCCGTTTTAGCAATTCGCCATGTGATTGAAATGAAAAGACAAAAAAATCAATAAGTATGATTATTTTGTTAGGGGTAGGATATGTGTATCCGTTGTTTAAAATTCATCTTTTCCTTGAAAAAGCAAGTGAAATTGACTATAATAAATCCTGTTAGAACACGTTGATCAGGAGTAGTAGTAGATTTCACTTTTCTTTAGGGAGATGCATTCATGGACTGTAAGATGCATTAGAAAAGCATTTATGAATTCACCTGTGAGTGAGAGTTAATCCTCTTCCGTTTCATACGGTTATCATGAAATAAAGTGTGTCGCAAGATGAAATAGGATGGTACCGCGTATATTTACGTTCCTATACTTGTGCTTTTTTTTTATCAAAAAGTGCAACTTATCAAAGAAAGGATATGACTATGAGTAAATTAGATGAATTAAGAGAAGAAGGTCTTAAAAAGATTGCCGAAGCGAAAGATAGTAAAATACTACAAGAATTAAGAGTGAACTATCTTGGGAAAAAAGGACCGATTCAAGAAGTGATGAAAATGATGAAAGACTTGTCAAAGGAAGAACGTCCAAAGTTTGGTGCACAAGTAAATGAGATTAAAGAGTTGATTGCTAATGCGATTGAAACAAAGAAGGCAGAAATAGAAACATTAGAAATGAATGCCAAATTAGAACAGGAAAAGATTGATATCACATTAGATGGGTATACGCCCAATCTAGCAAATATTCACCCTTTAAATTTAGTGGTTCAAGAGATGGAAGATTTGTTTATTGGTCTTGGTTATAGTATTGAAGAAGGACCAGAGGTGGAACTTGATTTATATAACTTTGAAAGAGCAAATATTCCTAAGGATCACCCAGCTAGAGATATGCAGGATACTTTTTATATTGATGCACAGCGTTTACTTAGAACACATACAACAGCGATTCAGATGCGTGTTTTAGAAAAAGAAGCACCAAAATTGCCAATTAAAGTGATTTGTCCAGGTAAGGTGTATCGTCGCGATGATGATGATGCGACGCATTCTCATCAATTTACACAAATTGAAGGGCTTGTTGTTGCAGAAAACATTCGTTTAAGTGATTTAAAAGGAACGCTTGAATTTGTGGCGAAGAAAATGTTTGGGGAAAGTCGTACGATTCGTTTTAGACCAAGCTATTTCCAGTTTACAGAACCAAGTGTAGAAGTTGATGTTTCTTGTCATATGTGTGGTGGTAAAGGGTGTCCAACATGTAAAGGAACAGGTTGGATTGAAATTTTAGGGGCTGGTATGGTACACCCTAACGTATTAGAAATGGCAGGTTATGATGCTAGTAAGTGCAGTGGTTTTGCTTTTGGAATTGGGGCAGAACGTGTCGCTATGTTAAAATACGGGATTGATGATATTCGTCATTTCTATACAAATGATATTCGTTTTAATAAAACGTTTACAAGATTTGAGTAAAGGAGAACAACATGTTAATTAGTAAAAAGTGGCTTAGTCAATATATGGATCTTAGCGATATTTCTATGGAAGAAGTAGCCGATAAGATTACCAATGCAGGACTAGAGGTAGAAGGAATTGAATATGGCTCAACAGCCAGTGGACTTGTGATTGGGTATGTCGAAGAATGTGTTGATCACCCTGATTCAGATCATTTGCATGTTTGTCAGGTAAATGATGGTAAAACGATTCGTCAGATTGTTTGTGGAGCACCTAATGTAAGAGCAGGATTAAAAGTCATTGTGGCTTTACCAGGGGCAAAACTTCCAGGGGGACAAATTAAAGAAGGTGTCATTCGTGGGGTAGAAAGCAATGGTATGATTTGTTCATTGTTAGAATTAGGTGTTGATGCAAAATCATTAAGCGATAAGCAAAAAGAAGGTATTGAGGAATTAGCTGATGATGCCCTTGTTGGTAATCAAGAGGTATTGGCTTATCTTGGTTTAGATGATATTACGTTAGATGTGGGTTTAACACCAAATCGTAGTGATTGTTTGGCAGCTTTTGCGATGGCAAAAGAAAGTGCAGCAATCCTAAATAAAAAAGTAACACTGCCTGCGTATGAAGGTTGTGCAGATATTGGGACACCAACGCAGTTAAAAGTATCTTCCTTAAGCGATAAATGTCCTTTATATTTAGGAAAGATCATTCGTGAAGTAACCATTAAAGAAAGTCCTAAATGGATTAAAGAATTATTACGATCAGCGAATATTAAAAGTATTAATAATGTTGTCGATATTTCTAACTTAGTTATGTTAGAAACAGGACAACCATTGCATTTCTTTGATTTAGATAAACTAGCTAAAGAAGAAATCGTTGTTAGAGATGATTTAACTTGTGATTATACAGCATTAGATGAAGTAACATACCATATTGAAGCTGGGGATATTATGATTACAGTGGATGGAAAACCATGTGCCATTGGTGGTATTATGGGTGGTGAAGATTCTAAAATTGATGAACATACCAAAGGTATTTTAATTGAATCTGCTACTTTTAATAGCGTTAGTATTCGTAATAGTGCTAGAAGATTAAATTTAAATACAGACGCAAGTATTCGCAATAGTAAAAATATTGAAGCAAATGCTCCTTATGCAGCGATGGATCGTGCCGTACAATTATTAATAGAATATGCTGATGCAAAGGGCATTGAAGAAACTGCTAGCAATTGTGAAAAGAAGATTACCTTAAAAGAAATAGATGTGAATTTAAAACGTATCAATGCTTTATTAGGAACTACTTTTAGTAGTGAACAAGTGCTTGATGTATTGACTCGTTTAGATTTAAAGCCAACGATCAATGGCGAAGATATTCATGTGGTGATTCCTACTTATCGTCAAGATTTAAGTATGGAAGCAGATATTGCGGAAGAAATTATTCGTATGCTAGGATTTGATGATTTAGCTAGTACAATGCCAGTGATGCCTGCAACAGTAGGGGCATTGACACCTCGTCAAGCGATGCGTAGAAATTTAAAAAACATACTAACAAAACAAGGGTACTATGAAGCGATAACATATACATTAGTGAGTGAAGAACATGTAAAAGATGCGATTATGCCTTTTGCAACACATGTTACACTTGCTTCGCCAATGAGTGAAGATCGTAAAATTGTGCGTACGAGTATTTTACCTAGCTTGTTAGATAGTGTGGCATATAACACAGCACGTTCCATTAAAGATATTCCTTTATTTGAAATTAGTAATGTTTATTCTACAGAACGTGTAGAAGAACGTTTAGCAATTGTGTTAAGTGGTTCATTACAGAAATGTCGTTGGGCAAAATTTGATGTGAAAGCAGACTTTTATACTATGAAAGGACTTGTTAGCTCCCTTTTAAGTAACTTAGGCTTTACATCAGCAAGAATTAGCTTTAAAGAAAATGAATTAGACCAAACACATTTCCACCCATACCAAAGTGCTAGTGTTTATCTTGGTAAGGAACTATTAGGTATCATTGGTAAGATTCATCCAGCCATGGCTAAGAAATATGGTGTCAATGATGATTGTGTGATGTGTGAATTAAACTTAGAAATTGTACTTAATGCGAAAAAAGGAAAAGTGAAATTTGAACCAATTAGTAAATATCCACAGATTACTCGAGATTTGGCATTTGTTGTAAAAGAAGATGTGGAAGTTGCGAATATTATTAAAGCCATTAAAAAGAATGGTAAAAACGTAATTCAAAATGTGGAAGTGTTCGATGTCTATAAAGGGGAACATGTAGAAAAAGGGTATAAGTCAATTGCCTTGTCCATTGTTTTCCAATCGAAAGAGCGTACATTAAAAGATGATGAAATTAATGAAATTCATGAAAATATTTTAACAACATTGAAAAAAGAAGTGAATGCACAATTAAGAGGTTAAGGGGAAAGAGGATATAATGAAAATTATGTCCTTTTTTCATGTCTGTAAGTAAATCATGGTGTGCTTTCTTTTGTAAAAAGGCATTTTATTTTCTATTGTTTTGAACAAGTGATATAATTTAAACAAGGAATGGAGGTAGTGAAGATGTTAAGTGAAAAGATGAAAGCACCTGATTTTTTGTTGATGGATGAGCAAGGGAATGCACATGCATTAAAGGATTATAAAGGGAAAAAGGTAGTTGTTTATTTTTACCCAAAAGATAATACACCAGGGTGTACAAAACAAGCGTGTGCGTTTAAAGCGTTGTATGAAGAATTTAAAAAAATAGGTGTGGTTGTAATCGGTATTAGTAAAGACTCACAAAAAGCACATCAAAACTTTATTGCCAAATATGAATTGCCCTTTTTATTGTTAAGTGATCCTGATTTAGAGGCGATTAATGCTTATGATGTGTGGCAAGAGAAAAAAATGTGTGGTAAAACATATATGGGTGTTGTGCGTTCTACTTATGTGATTGATGAAGAGGGATTTATTATTAAAGTTTATCCAAAAGCATCACCAGATAAGAATGCCAGTGAAATTCTTGCCTTTTTAAATAGTTAATGGAAATGGGGTGAAAAACTCCATTTTTTCTTTGCCAATTCATAATGAATGTTCCTTTTTCATATAGTGAATTGAGGTATGATATGCAAAGAGTGGAAATTAGGAAAAGAATGCAAATCATGATGATTGCTTTCACGTTAGTGTTTGTGTCTATTTTAGGAAAGTTGTTTTATGAACAAGTGTTTAACCATAATACAATCTTGAAAAAAGCACAAAATTTATGGGAAAGGGATTTTCATATTAGTGGGCTGCGAGGAAGTATTTTAGATTGTAATCATGAAGTGTTGGCACAGGACATTCCTGCTACTTCATTAGTTGTAGTTCCTTCACAAATTGAAGATGCCAAAAAAGCCGCAAAAGCGATTAGTGCGATTATTGAGATGGACGAAGAAAAGTTATATCAAAAAATGATAAAAAAGGTGAGTACACAAAAGATTCAACCTGAGGGGCGTTTGTTAAGTGAAAAAAAGGCACAAGCGATTGCTAATTTAAATTTAAAAGGAATCTATTTAATTCAAGATAGTTTACGTTATTATCCTAATGGAAAGTATTTAGCACAAGTATTAGGGTTTAGTGGTATTGATAATCAAGGGTTGGCAGGATTAGAGCTACAATATGATGAATACCTTAGTGCGAAACAGGGAAGTTTAAATTTAGGTTTTGATGCGAAGGGACAACCGATTGAAAACTATGATGAAAAAAGAGAAGAAAGTGGAAAAGGGAACGATGTGGTTTTAACCATTGATAAAAATATACAAGATATTGTGGAGCGTGAAATGAATAACTTAGTTGAAAAATATGCTCCTAAACAGGCATTGGCATTAGCGATGAATCCGAATACAGGAGAGGTGTTGGCGATGGTATCAAAACCAGACTTTGATCCTAATCATTACCAAGATTATGATGCTTCCTTAATTAATCGTAATCTACCAATTTGGATGAGTTATGAGCCAGGTTCTACCTTTAAATCCATTACTTTTGCTAGTGCATTAGATTTAAAGTTGTTTGATATGATGCAAGATACTTATATGGATGTAGGTTATGAGATGGTCGAAGGGGCAAGAATTAAATCATGGAAGGCAGGAGGTCATGGTTTACAAACCTTCTTACAAGTTTTAGAAAATTCTAGTAATCCAGGTTTTGTGGAAATTGCTAGACGATTAGGGTTGGATAATGAATACCAATATGTTACTGATTTTGGCTTTGGCACAAAAACAGGTATTGATTTACCTGGGGAGAGTACGGGGATTATGTTTCAAAAAGAAAAAATGGGGCTTGTCGAACAAGCCACTGTTGCGTTTGGACAAGGGTTAAGTGTTACACCGATTCAATTAGTGAGTGCTTTTAGTGCAATTGTTAATGGAGGTACTTTATATCGTCCGTATATTACTAAATATATCGTAAATCCTTCTACTGAAGAAATCATGTTGGAAAATAAGCCTGTCAAAGTACGACAAGTCATTAGTAAAAAGACAAGTGATCAAATGCGTTATGCTTTAGAGAGTGTGGTAGCGAATGGGGGCGGTAAAAATGCGTATATTGAAGGATATAAAATTGGTGGTAAAACAGGAACGGCACAAAAAGCAGTGAATGGTGTTTATTTAAGCAATGAATATATATTATCCATGATTGCAGCATTACCGATGGAAAACCCACAAATCGTATTGTATATTGCAGTGGATAGTCCTAATAATGATGTACAGTATGGGGGAACGGTAGTTGGCCCGATTATCAAAGTGTGTATGGAAGATATGATTGCTTATTTAGATATAGAAGCGAGTGATGAACAGATTCCTAAGAAAACAACCTGGTTAGATCCTGTTAAATATGAAGTGAATCATTACATTGGTATGCAAAAGGAAGAAGTAAAAAGTGAAAAGTTAAAGATTGTGTATATTGGTGAAGGAAGTAAAGTAATTGATCAAATGCCAGAAGCAGGCGTTGTTTTAGATGAGGGAAAAGAGGTGTGGGTATATCTTGCAGATTAAATATAAAAAGATTAAGCATCTTATTCCATTGCCATTGGCTGATGATTTTATGATTACAGGGTTAGTGGATCATAGTGCGTTTGTCGAAAAGGATATGCTATTTGTAGTTCGCAAAGGGAAAAACTATGATGGATTTCAAGATGTAGAAGTCGCATTAAAGAAGCAAGCGATCATCTTGCATCAACAAGAAGAGTATCCTTTTGGTTATTATGTGGAAAAGCTAGATGAAGTAATGAGTGCTTTGTTGGATATTTTATATACAGATGTCCATTATCCTTTTAAATTGATTGGCGTTTGTGGCAGTAATGGAAAAAGCAGTGTTGTTTCTTGTCTTTATCAAGCGTTAAAGGAATATCCTTGTATGCGTATAGGAACCCATTTTATTGAAACAAGAAATCATCATTATACATCTAATAATACAACACCAAATTGTATGATGTTAATGCACAGTATGGAGTTAGCAAAAAAAGAAGGTGTGCAATATGTCATTATGGAAGTTTCTTCACATGCCATCGATCAAAAACGGATTCACTATCTTCGCTTTGATTATATCATTTATACAAACATTGCAAGAGATCATTTAGATTATCATCAAACATTACTTCATTATCGCTATACTAAATATAAGTTAATGCACTATCTAAAAGAGCAGGGAATGGTGATTGTCAATCGTGATGAGCTTTACTATGGAGAATTGAAAAAGTTGAATCATCATACGCTAATTACCTATGGTACACAAGCTGCCCATTTTCAAATTAGTGATGTACAATTATCACTATCTTCTACGACTTTTTATCTTAATCGCTTTTATTTTAAGATGTCTTTATTATCCATGTTCAATGTATATAATGTTAGTGCCATCATTGCTTTATTGCGATTATTAAATTTTTCCTATTATACTATTTATAAAATGATTTTAACATTGCATGCCAAAGAGGGAAGAATGCAATTAATTTATGAAAAGCAGATCAAAATTTATATTGATTATGCACATACCGCAAAAGCGATGTATGAGTCATTGCGTTTTTTTAAACAGTATGCGACGCATCGTTTCATTGTGGTTGTTGGTTGTGGGGGAAATCGGGAAAAGGAAAAACGAGAAGAAATTGGTTATTATGCCTCTTATTTTGCGGATATTTGTATATTTAGTGAGGATAATTCAAGGGAAGAAGATATCCAATCCATTTTTCATGATATGAAAAAAAGAGTAGAAAAAGAGGTGTATTGTATTGAAAATCGCAAAGATGCACTACAATATGCTGTTAACATTGCACAAAAAAATGATATAATACTAGTTAGTGGAAAAGGGAATGAAAAAACATTAGATAAAAAAGGGAAAGTAATTCATTTTGATGATCAAGAAGTTTTACTTGCAATTGTAGGAGAAAAAGTATGGAAATGAATATGCGTATATTAATAGCGTTTGGAATAAGTTTAGTGGCTACTCTATGTGTGATGCCTATTCTTATTCCTTATTTACATAAGATTAAATTTGGCCAAGTGGAAAGAGAAGAAGGACTTGCCTCACATAAGAAAAAAGGGGGAACCCCTACGATGGGAGGTATTGTATTCGTCTTGATTCCCATTATTGTTTGTGCATTTTTAGATATCAATATGTTTAGTGATTTAAAAGTGCTAATTGTGATGCTTGCTTATTTAGGGTATGCATTGATAGGTTTTATTGATGATTTTATCATTGTTGTTAAAAAGAATAATGAAGGATTGCCACCAAAGGTAAAATTTTTATTGCAGTCCATTTTAGCTGTTGCTTTTTATTTACTTTATCAAAATTTTGCACAGACGACTTTATGGATTCCAATATTAGATATTTATATTGAATTAGGCTGGTTTTATTTCTTTTTTGTTTTTATTATGTTTACTGCTGAAAGCAATGCTGTTAATTTAACAGATGGGTTAGATGGATTATGTGCAGGAACGTGTATTATTGCCATTGCCCCTTTCTTATTGTTTGCCTGCATGGAGCATAATTATCGTTTAGCCATCTTGTTAGCGGCGATTATTGGGGCATTGCTAGGATATTTGAAATTTAATGTACACCCAGCCAAAATATTTATGGGGGATACAGGTTCATTAGCATTAGGTGGTTTATTGGCTGCGGTAGCGATGGTTGAAAAAAAAGAAATCTTATTATTGATTATTGGGGGATTATTTTTAGTGGAAACATTATCGGTGGTCATTCAAGTATTCGTCTTTAAACGCACAGGAAAACGTGTATTCAAAATGGCACCGATTCATCACCATTTTGAACTATGTGGTATGCGTGAAACAAAAGTTGTGATGATGTTTTATTGTATTGGCTTTTTTCTAGCGTTATTAGGAACACTGTTAGGAGTGATGTAAAATGGAAAAAGTATTAGTTATTGGTGGAGCAAGAAGTGGTTGTGCTGTCGCAAAACTTTTGCATCGACAAGGATATGATGTTAGTATCACTGATCAAAAGCAGATGCCTGAAAAAGAAGAGTTAGAATCTCTTGGTATTCATGTATATGAATTAGGACATCCTGATTGTTTGAAAACAGAGGCGTTTCACTTTGTGGTTAAAAATCCAGGGATTCCTTATCATGCCCCTTTTATTCAACACTTTGTAAAAAAACAGATACCTATTTATACGGAAATAGAAATTGCTTATCGTTATGCACCACACTTTCAATATGGGGCAGTTACAGGGACAAATGGGAAAACAACGATTACTAGTATTTTATATGAGTTGCTTTCATACAATAAGAAAGCATTGGTTGCTGGAAATATTGGTACCCCTCTTAGTGAATGTGTATTAGCACATCGAGAGGAAGAAAAACAAGTTGCCATTGAATTAAGTAACTTTCAATTATTGGGGTGTGAAAGTTTCCACCCCATCGTTAGTGTGATTTGCAATTTATCTCCTGATCATTTAGATTATATGGGAAGTGTCGATGCGTATTATCAATCAAAGATGAAAATTTATGCACAGCAGACGAAAGATGATTGGTTTTTACGCAATGTAGATGATGAGATAATTATGGAATACGCACAAAACATTCCTGCTGAAATCATTGATTTTTCATTAGTAAGAGAGGATGTTGATCTTTATTTAAAAGATCATAAAGTAATTTTAAGAGGAGTGGAATTATTTGATACAACGATTTTAAAAATTGTTGGTATGCACAATATTTCTAATGCGATGATTGCTGCTTGTATGGCATATAAGATGGGTGTTAGTATTGAGCATATTAGAGAAGGATTATCGAAGTTTCAATCGGTAGAGCATCGTTTAGAATTTATTGTGGAAAAAGAAGGAGTACGCTTTTACAATGATTCAAAAGCAACAAATCCTGAAGCAGTTGTGCCAGCTTTAAAAGCGTTTGATAAAAACATTATTTTGTTGGCAGGAGGGTATGATAAAAAATTACCGTTTACTATTTTACAGCCTTTCGATCAAAAAATTAAACAATGTATTGCTTTTGGGGAAACAAAAAGAGCGTTTCAAGATATTTTTACGCATACAACGATTTGTGAAACAATGAAAGAAGCATTACAAAAAGCTGTTAAAATTGCACAAAAAGGAGATGTTATTTTATTATCTCCAGCATGTGCAAGTTATGATCAATTTACTTCTTATGAAGAAAGGGGTAAGCTTTTTAAAGAATATGTGTTACAATATGTAAAAGAAAATGAAAGGAATTAAATTATGGAATATTTATTAAGCATCATACTAGGAGTGATTCAAGGTATTACAGAATGGCTACCAATTAGTAGCACAGGACACTTGATTTTATTTGAACAATTATGGTCAATGAATGATCCAAAGTTTTTTGAGGTATTTAAGGTTGTCATTCAGTTTGGTTCTATTCTTGCTGTTTGTGTTCTTTATTATCGAAAATTAAATCCTTGGTATTCAACGAAATCCATTACGGAAAGAAAAGAAACATGGCAATTATGGACTAAGGTTGTTGTGGGAAGTTTGCCTTTAGTTATTGGGTTAATGATTGATGACTTAGTAGAATCTAAATTATCTGGACCAGTTGTGATTGCCATTGCATTAATTGTATATGGGCTTGCCTTTATCTTATTAGAAAGTAAAAAACGTCATCCAAACATTACTAAAATAGAGGCATTGGATTATAAGACAGCATTTGGCGTTGGTTGTTTTCAAATGTTAGCTGTTATTCCAGGTACATCACGTTCAGGATCAACAATTTTAGGAGCTAGTTTTCTTGGCTGTTCAAGAACAGTAGCCTCTGAATTTTCGTTCTTCTTAGCTATTCCTGCGATGGTTGGAGCGAGTGGTTTAAAACTAGTGAAATATATTATTCATGAAGGAATGTTCTCGTTTAATGAATTAGGTTTATTATTAGTAGGAACGTTTGTATCTTTCATTGTGTCGATCTTTGCAATTCGTTTCTTATTAGCGTATATCCGTAAACACGATTTCAAGATTTTTGGATACTACCGCATTATTTTAGGAATTATTGTATTATTGGCATTCTTCTTATAAAAAAACGTTAAGCTTATTATAAATTGGTACCTATAGAAAGGACAGCACGTTGACAGTGTTAGTGTTGGCGTACATCTATAGGTACTTTTTTATGGCTTTAGAGGTTTTTTATGACTTGTTAAATATGTACTGTTTCATCTTTTAGCATGATGAATTGTAGTGCATCTATTGAAATTAAAAAGAGCTTTCGCTCTTAAAAAATTTGAATACCTAATTTCTTTTTTACTTTATACATTTTCTTTCTTGCAATCTTGCTGGCTTTTTCTGCTCCTTCTTCTAATGTTTTTTCAATGATTTTACTTGCCACGATTTCTTTGTATTTTGCCTGTAATTCACTTAGAAAATCATATACCGTTTCACCAACATGAGCTTTGAAATCACCATATCCTTTACCTTCAAATTGTTTTACGATGTCCTCGATTGACTCATTGCTAAGTGCTGATTGAATGGTTAATAGATTGGAGATACCAGGTTGATTTTCTTCATCGAATTGAACAATGCCAATGGAATCACTCACAGCTGATTTGATTTTCTTTCTAGCAACAGCAGGATCATCTAATAAGTAAATGCAACCTTTAGGATTTTCTTCACTTTTTGACATTTTTTTAGTTGGTGTTTGTAAAGACATCACTTTTGCCCCAATTTTAGGCACGATTGGTTCAGGAACTGTAAATGTTTCTCCATATGCGTTGTTGAAGCGATGAACGAGATCACGACATAATTCAACATGTTGTTTTTGATCCACACCAACAGGAACAACATCTGCATCATATAAAATAATATCCCCTGCCATTAAAGAAGGGTAAGTAAACAATCCAGCGGTAATCCCACTTTCCTGTTTTGCGACCTTATCTTTATATTGAGTCATACGATTTAATTCACCCATATAAGATTGGCATGTCATAATCCAACCTAATTCAGCATGTTCTTTTACATCGCTTTGTAAGAATAATGTTACTTTTTCTGGATCTAATCCACAAGCTAAATATAATGCAATTAAATCTTTAGTATTCTGTTTTAATTCCTTTGGATCTTGTGCAACAGTTAGAGCATGTAAGTTTGCAATAAAGATAAACATTTCATATTCATCTTGTAATTTTACAAATTGGCGTATTGCCCCAATGTAATTGCCTAAAGTTAGTTGACCAGTAGGCTTAATTCCACTTAAACATTTTTTCATATTCATTTTACCTCCTAAAAATAAAAAAAGCCCAACATATGTTGGGACGCATAAATAGCGTGGTACCACCCGACTTACTCAATTGAGTCTCTCTAATGATAACGGTATTACCGATTAAGAAACTCCATAAACCCAATTCGATAATAAGCGACTGCTATCTTTCAGCAATGCAATAGCTCTCTGTCATAGTCAATCTTATTTCTACTTATTTTACTTCTTCGTTTCTTTATGATTTGCATGATTATTATATCACATTAAATAAAATAATAAAGAATAATTGAATAAAAGGAAAAAGTGGGCAACGAAAAGAAAGGTTGGAAATGAAAAGAAAGATGGGTAATGAATAGAAAGAAGGATAATGTACAAATGAAATATGTCTTTCTATATTATAACTACTTTTGTATTTACGTTTAACGTTTTAATAAATATAACCGAAATGCAGATCGTAATTGTAAAACTTTCTTTTAAAATAAAACAAACTCGGTTATAATAGAAACAGTTAGAAAGTAAATGAAAGGAGTTCCTTTATGATATTGTTATATTCTTCGCCAGGTTGTGCATCATGTCGAAAAGCAAAGCAGTGGCTTAAGGATCAAAATTTAGAGTTTGTCGAAAAAAATATCTTTTCAACAATTCTAAAAGAAGATGAAATTAAATATCTTTTAAATCGTAGTGAGAATGGAACGGAAGATTTAGTTAGTACAAGATCGAAAGCATACCAAGAAATTGGACAAGATGTGAATGAGATGTCAATTAAAGAGTTGGTAAGTTTTATTCAAAAAAATCCTTCTGTTTTAAAAAGACCGATTATCATTAGTGATAAAAATATTGTTGTTGGTTATGATGATGATGAGATTACATCGTTTGTACCAAAAGAGGCAAGAAAAGTTGCAGAGGAAGCTTGTGGACCTAATTGTCCTAATTATCAATTTTGTGGTGCTTTGCGTAAAGAATGTATTCAAAAGGAGGATTAGCCTTAATAAAGCTAGTTCTTTTTTTATTTATCAAGATGGTGTCTTATAACAAGAATGCATCTTATAATAAGATTATATCTTATCAGGGGAAATAGTATAAGTGAAAAGAATGAATGTAAATAGGTTAAGAAGAGAAAAAATGAGTACTTTTTATTATATATAGTCAATGATTGATATGTATAAAAATAGGTATTTGAAAAAAAGATGCAAAAAGCATCAAAAGATGGAGAAAAAGTGTTGACAGGAAAGGGTGTGTTTGCTATTATATACAAGCACTGCTCAAGAGGGGGCGTGCAAGGAAATACGAAATCAAAAAAAACTTAAAAAAGAATGAAAAAAAGCTTTGACAAAGTAAAAAAGATTTGGTATTATAAATAAGCACTTGTCGAGAGATGAGGCGAAAGAGAAGCGATTAGCTCTTTGAAAACTGAATAGGAAACGTCAATTTCGAACCAAAGAAATTACGGAACAACGTAAACAAAACAAACACGCGCAAGCGTAAAAACATATGAGTCAAATGGAGAGTTTGATCCTGGCTCAGGATGAACGCTGGCGGCATGCCTAATACATGCAAGTCGAACGAAGAGAACTACACGGAAGTGTGCTTGCACAAAGAAGAGTAGAGCTCTCTTAGTGGCGAACGGGTGAGTAACACGTAGGTAACCTACCTCTTAGACTGGGATAACGATTGGAAACGATTGCTAATACCGGATAGGTGATTTTCTCGCATGAGAGAATGATTAAAGATGCTAAGGCATCACTAAGAGATGGACCTGCGGTGCATTAGTTAGTTGGTGAGGTAACGGCTCACCAAGACGATGATGCATAGCCGACCTGAGAGGGTGAACGGCCACATTGGGACTGAGACACGGCCCAAACTCCTACGGGAGGCAGCAGTAGGGAATTTTCGTCAATGGGGGGAACCCTGAACGAGCAATGCCGCGTGAGTGAAGACGGCCTTCGGGTTGTAAAGCTCTGTTGTAAAGGAAGAACGCTAATGAGAGGGAATGCTCATTAGGTGACGGTACTTTACCAGAAAGCCACGGCTAACTACGTGCCAGCAGCCGCGGTAATACGTAGGTGGCAAGCGTTATCCGGAATTATTGGGCGTAAAGGGAGCGTAGGCGGTGCAATAAGTCTGAAGTAAAAGCCAGTGGCTCAACCACTGTAAGCTTTGGAAACTGTTGTACTAGAGTGCAGGAGAGGCAAATGGAATTCCATGTGTAGCGGTAAAATGCGTAGATATATGGAGGAACACCAGTGGCGAAGGCGGTTTGCTGGCCTGTAACTGACGCTGAGGCTCGAAAGCGTGGGGAGCAAATAGGATTAGATACCCTAGTAGTCCACGCCGTAAACGATGAGAACTAAGTGTTGGAGGAATTCAGTGCTGCAGTTAACGCAATAAGTTCTCCGCCTGGGGAGTATGCACGCAAGTGTGAAACTCAAAGGAATTGACGGGGGCCCGCACAAGCGGTGGAGTATGTGGTTTAATTCGACGCAACGCGAAGAACCTTACCAGGCCTTGACATCCCAAGCGAAGTTATAGAGATATAATGGAGGTTAACTTGGAGACAGGTGGTGCATGGTTGTCGTCAGCTCGTGTCGTGAGATGTTGGGTTAAGTCCCGCAACGAGCGCAACCCTTGCCTTTAGTTACTAACATTCAGTTGAGGACTCTAGAGGGACTGCCGGTGATAAACCGGAGGAAGGTGGGGATGACGTCAAATCATCATGCCCCTTATGGCCTGGGCTACACACGTACTACAATGGCGATTACAAAGAGCAGCGAACTCGCGAGGGTAAGCGAATCTCATAAAGGTCGTCTCAGTTCGGATTGGAGTCTGCAACTCGACTCCATGAAGTCGGAATCGCTAGTAATCGTAGATCAGCATGCTACGGTGAATACGTTCTCGGGCCTTGTACACACCGCCCGTCAAACCATGGGAGTTGGTAATACCCGAAGCCGGTGGCATAACCTGAAAAGGAGTGAGCCGTCGAAGGTAGGACCGATGACTGGGGTTAAGTCGTAACAAGGTATCCCTACGGGAACGTGGGGATGGATCACCTCCTTTCTAAGGAGAAAGTACAAACAAAGAGGGTCGAAAGAAGCCGTTTCCTATTTAGTTTTGAAAGATGAAAATCTTTCAGACATTGATCTTTGAAAACTGAATAACAGAAAAGACATAAGAGATAGAAAAATATCCTCATTGAAGAAATGAGAAAACATGATCTTTCTGAATAGTTGAAGAAAACAACTAAGTAACAAATCGAGAAAAAACAGTAACTTGAATGAGAATTCAAAAAACAACCAAGAAAACAGTAAAATCGAACGCAAAAACATAACATTCGCTTATTTTGGAAGAAATAAGCAGAAACTTAAAGTGA
This sequence comes from Erysipelotrichia bacterium, assembly GCA_009916335.1. The sequence continues at coordinate 36,008 of SAAR01000003.1, forward strand.
TTAAGTTAATAAGGGCGTACGGTGGATGCCTTGGCACTATGAGCTGAAGAAGGACGCAACTAACGGCGAAACGCATCGGGGAGTGGTACGTACACAACGATCCGGTGATATCCGAATGGGGGAACCCACCATCCGTAATGGGATGGTATCCATGCCTGAATACATAGGGTATGAGAGAGCAACCTAGGGAATTGAAACATCTTAGTACCTAGAGGAAAAGAAAACAACAGTGATTCCGTGAGTAGCGGCGAGCGAAAACGGAACAGCCCAAACCGACTCTTGAGTCGGGGTAGTAGGACTACAAGAAGGGACTCAAATATTTAATAGAATGGCATTGAAAGGCCAACCGAAGAAGGTGCAAGTCCTGTATATGAAAAGTAGATGAGCCCAAGTAGGATCCTGAGTACGGCGAGACACGAGAAATCTTGTCGGAATCAGCCAGGACCATCTGGTAAGGCTAAATACTACATAGTGACCGATAGTGAACCAGTACCGTGAGGGAAAGGTGAAAAGAACCCCGGGAGGGGAGTGAAATAGAACCTGAAACCGTATGCTTACAAGAAGTCAGAGCTCGTTAAAGAGTGATGGCGTGCCTTTTGTAGAATGAACCGGCGAGTTACCATATCGTGCGAGGTTAAGTGGAAGACACGGAGCCGAAGCGAAAGCGAGTCTGAATAGGGCGAGAGTACGATGCGGTAGACCCGAAACCAGGTGATCTATCCATGAGCAGGTTGAAGTTGAGGTGAAACTCAATGGAGGACCGAACCGACTACCGTTGAAAAGTTAGCGGATGACTTGTGGATAGGGGAGAAATTCCAATCGAACCTGGATATAGCTGGTTCTCCTCGAAATAGCTTTAGGGCTAGCGTCGAGAAAGAGTCTTGTGGAGGTAGAGCACTGAATGTACGATGGCCCCATCTCGGGGTACTGAGTATAATCAAACTCCGAATGCCATAAGATATGCTCGGCAGTCAGACTGTGGGTGATAAGGTCCATGGTCAAAAGGGAAACAGCCCAGATCGCCAGCTAAGGTCCCAAAATATATGCTAAGTGGAAAAGGATGTGGGGATGCACAGACAACTAGGAGGTTGGCTCAGAAGCAGCCACCCTTTAAAGAGTGCGTAACAGCTCACTAGTCGAGTGACCCTGCGCCGAAAATGTACCGGGGCTAAGCATATTACCGAAGCTGCGGATTCATGTGTAAGCATGAGTGGTAGAGGAGCGTTCCATACACGTAGAAGATATACCGTAAGGAGTGTTGGAGAGTATGGAAGTGAGAATGCCGGTGTGAGTAGCGAGATGTAGGTGAGAATCCTACACACCGATAGCCTAAGGATTCCAGGGGAAGGTTCGTCCGCCCTGGGTAAGTCAGGACCTAACATGAGGCCGAAAGGCGTAGTGGATGGACAACAGGTAGAGATTCCTGTACCTGCTTGAGAGTGAAGGAGTGACGGAGAAGGTTAATGTGACCCACTGAATGGATTGTGGGCTAAGCGAGAAGGCTTGTACGTAGGCAAATCCGCGTACTAAAAGGCTAAGGCGTGAAGGGGAAACGAACGGTTTCGACCAAGTAGTGAAGCACAAGATACCAGCTTCCAAGAAAAGCTTCTAGCGATAATCTCAACGCAGCCTGTACCAAAACCGACACAGGTGGGCAAGGCGAGAAGCCTAAGGTGAGCGAGAGAACTGTTGCCAAGGAACTCGGCAAAATGATCCCGTACGTTCGCAAGAAGGGATGCTAATAGCAATATTAGCCGCAGTGAAGAGGCCCAAGCGACTGTTTAACTAAAACACAGCTCTCTGCTAAGTCGTAAGACGACGTATAGGGGGTGACTCCTGCCCGGTGCTGGAAGGTTAAGAGGATCTGTTAGTAGCAATACGAAGCAGTGAATTGAAGCCCCAGTGAACGGCGGCCGTAACTATAACGGTCCTAAGGTAGCGAAATTCCTTGTCAGGTAAGTTCTGACCCGCACGAAAGGAGTAACGATTTGGGCGCTGTCTCGGCAGCAGACTCGGTGAAATCTTAGTACCTGTGAAAATGCAGGTTACCCGCAACTAGACGGAAAGACCCCATGGAGCTTTACTGTAGCTTGATATTGAATTTTGATTAAACATGTACAGGATAGGTGGGAGACGATAAAGCATGCACGCCAGTGTATGTGTAGTCACTGTTGGGATACCACCCTTGTTTAATTGAAGTTCTAACCTCGTGCCGTAATCCGGTACAGGGACCGTGTCAGGTGGGCAGTTTGACTGGGGCGGTCGCCTCCTAAAGAGTAACGGAGGCGCCCAAAGGTACGCTCAGATTGGTTGGAAATCAATCGTTGAGTGCAATTGCAGAAGCGTGCTTGACTGTGAGACCAACAAGTCGAACAGGGACGAAAGTCGGGAATAGTGATCCGGCGGTACCGAATGGAAGGGCCGTCGCTCAACGGATAAAAGCTACCCTGGGGATAACAGGCTGATCTCGCCCAAGAGTTCACATCGACGGCGAGGTTTGGCACCTCGATGTCGGCTCATCGCATCCTGGAGCTGAATTCGGTTCCAAGGGTTGGGCTGTCCGCCCATTAAAGCGGTACGCGAGCTGGGTTCAGAACGTCGTGAGACAGTTCGGTCCCTATCTGTTGTGGGCGTAGGAAATTTGAGGAGAGCTGTCCTTAGTACGAGAGGACCGGGATGGACCTACCACTGGTGCACCAGTTGTCGTGCCAACGGCATAGCTGGGTAGCTAAGTAGGGAAAGGATAAGCGCTGAAGGCATCTAAGCGCGAAGCCTACTCCAAGATGAGATTTCCCATACGAAAGTAGTAAGACCCCTGAAAGACGATCAGGTAGATAGGCTAGAGATGGAAGTGTAGTGATACATGGAGTTGACTAGTACTAATCGGTCGAGGACTTAATCACAAAAAAGAGAGATCAAAAGCTCTTATGAAAAGACTGTTATTTAGTTTTGAAGGATCAAGCCTTCAAAGAAGATCTGGTGATGATGGCAAAGTGGACACACCTGTTCCCATACCGAACACAGAAGTTAAGCACTTTAACGGTGACAATAGCTAGGCGTGCCCTAGTGAAGATAGCAAATCGCCAGGTAATTGGACTCCC
>SAAR01000698.1 GCA_009916335.1 Erysipelotrichia bacterium
GATGATGAAACTGAATATGTAGTTGTTAACCCTATGGTTTTATCAAAACATGATATTGCACCATCAAATGTTGTACTATTATCAACTGTAGTTAATGTTCCAGAACCCTGCATAGGATTAAGAGCATTGCTTTTTAATTTTGATTTTGAGTTAAATTTTGAAGCTGCTGTATTACCTAAACTCTTGGCACTTGCTTTAGATGATGCAATATCATCCGCATAAATCGTTTGTACTAGTATAAATGTTAATATAAATAAATATTTCATTAAAATACCCCGTATTATGGTGTAGCTGTTTTTGATAATGCTGTCATAGTTTGAAGATTATTGTAAAAGTCCGGATTTCTTTTCATCATAACTGCATTTTTAATCGAATTTGCTGCATTTATTGATTCTGCATAAGAATTCAGTTTTTTAGCAAAATTAAGGTCGGCGGCAATTTTCATCTTTACACATTTTTGAAGAGCATAAGAAACATTCTCTATCATTAGCTCTAAATTATGCCCGATTTGATGCTCTTTTATTTGTGGATCATCATATGCCAATGAAGCCTTTGCTTCTTTACTTAATGAGTCATAACTAGATTTTTCTTTTAAAAGCAAATAGTGATAATTTGATATATATTCATACATAGCTTGTGCTGCAAGTACTTCTGCAATTTGACTTGATACTTCAGTAGCAATACTTCTTGTTTCTGGTGAACGAGATAGTGCATTAAATATTTTATAAACAGGTGTTCTAAATCCGCTTAGGAATTTCAAATCATCCGATGTGTGTGCTGTTCTTGTGTTGATATTGTCTGCAACTTTTCTAACTTTTGGTTCAAATACTGGCAATAGTTGCATATCAGAATTCACAGCAACAGTTGGATCTCCACTTCTATCAAGTAATTTAACAGATAGATTTTCTGATTCTTTTGAACCTAGCCTCCAGGTTAGTAGTTTATCAATATCATCTTTACTTGGAACGGTAGCTCCAAAAGTTCCATAGTTCTCACCTGATGGTCTGCTATATAAAACTATTTCTCCACTTATTGAACGCAAGAAATTCTCCTCTTCATTTAGTGGATTTGATGTATCTTTTCCGATGAGATAATAGAGTAAACTACTATATGTATTTTGGTCCTTTTTTAAAAATCTAACTATTCTTGGAGCATTCGCACCTAAGCCATTTAACCACGGATTAACTTTTGAATCAAAAAACTTTGTGACATTATCTGCTGTAGTCTTTATCCAGTTGGTTGCTTCACTTTTGGTTTGTTCTTGTTGACCTAATCCTGTGGCACTAACTAGTGCTGTTGCAGCTTGGCAACTATCTAAAGCCATATTATTAATCGCATTGGCCATAGACTCTAAAGACTTTAATGTTTCAGAACACTCTTCACAAGCAGCTTTAAGTGCTAAATCAAATGCAACTCCGGCTGCGTTACTCAAAGTTGCTTCTAAAAATTGCACAATTTTATCTGCATCTAAAAATTGAATCGAACCAAATGCTAAATCTATCCCTCCACATCCTGCTTTAAATGAGGGTGCTTTAATATTTATCGGGTTTACTGTCATAGTGGGAAAATTCATTTTATATGAACCTCCACTATAATAACCATCCCCTCCTGTTGGACTGACATGGGTAATAGTTATATTTTCAGCATATCTTTTCATAGAA
>SAAR01000699.1 GCA_009916335.1 Erysipelotrichia bacterium
CAGTTAATGCTAGAGATTTGGGAAAAGCATTCTATACAGTTCTCATGTCTCCTGAAAAGACAGCTGGAAAAGCATATGACTTATCAGGTGAAAAGCCTCTACAGATGATAGAAGTTTTTAAGATGATAAGCGATAACCTTAATAAGAAAACAATTTTTGCCAATGTTCCTTTAGGATTCGGAGTGTTTTTAGCAAGAGTAGCTAAGGTTTTTTCTTTAGGGAAAGTTGATTATGTAGAAAAGGTTCAAAGGATGGCTGAGAATAGAAGCTATTCTCACGAAGAAGCAAAGAGTGATTTTGATTATAAGCCGATGAGTTTTGAAGAGGGTATATGTGTTGAAGTAAAGCAATATAGAAAACAACAAAGATAGCATTATGATAGGAGTTGTAAAATGAATGAGAAGAAGAAAGCCCTTGTTGTTACGACAGTAGCCTCAACTATAGATCAATTCTGTATGAATGATATATCAATATTGCTAGAAGACTATGATGTGCAAGTGGCTGCTAATTTTATGACAGGTAATAATACTTCCAAAGAACGAGTTAATGAGTTCGAAAGTGAACTTATTAACAAAAACATTGGGATCAATATAGTGGAGTTTAATAGAAATCCTTTAAGTAGAAATAATTTAGTCGCGTATAAGAGCTTAAAGAAAATCATGGTTCAAAATAAGTTTGATTTGATTCATTGTCATACACCTATAGCAGCAATGTTTGCGAGATTAGCATCAAAAGAATTAAGATCAAAAGGGAGCAGAGTAATATATACAGCCCACGGCTTTCATTTTTACAAAGGTGCCCCGTTGCTTAACTGGATATTATATTACCCTATAGAGAAATGGCTTTCAAATTATACCAATGTGCTGATAACCATTAACAAGGAAGATTATGCTTTAGCACAAAAATCTTTTAATGCCGGTAAGGTGGAGTATGTTCCGGGAGTCGGGCTGGACATTGATAAAATTAACAGTGTTAAGGTCGACAAAAAATTGAAACGCAAAGAAATTGGAGTGCCCAATGATTGTTTTCTTCTTTTGTCAGTCGGTGAGTTAAACAAAAATAAAAATCATGAAGTTGTAATTAAAGCTCTTGCACAAATTAATGATTCAAATATACATTACATAGTTTGTGGGCAAGGAAAGCTTGAGAAATACTTGAAAGATTTAAGCAGAAAACTTGGAGTTGATAGACAAGTTCATTTGCTGGGATACAGAAAAGACATAATTGAAATATGTAAGGCTTCGGACCTTTTTGTTTTTCCTTCATTAAGAGAAGGGCTGGGAATGGCAGCATTAGAAGCTATGGTATGTGGGTTGCCCATTGTTACGTCAAATGTTCATGGCATTGTAGATTATTCTGATGATAGAGTTACTGGATTTGCGTGTTCTCCTAAAAATATTAAGCAGCTTTCAACTTCAATTGTCAATATTAAGTGTGATAGCGAATTGTATAATATAACAAGCAGAAATAACCCATTAATTGTTAAAAGGTACGACTTTAAATATGTTATGAATAAGTTAATACTTATCTACCAAAATCACGTGTAGGAGATAATAAAATTAATGATTACAGTATTGATGTCAACATATAATGGAGAGATGTATTTAAAAGAACAACTAGACAGTATTTTAAATCAAGAGCAAGTTGATTTAACATTGTT
>SAAR01000700.1 GCA_009916335.1 Erysipelotrichia bacterium
GTATACTATCTTACTATATATAACGCATAAAATAAATTACATGCGTAAGCAAAGTCTATCAATAACAGTTTCTGGAATTGAGTTAACCCAATGAATAAACCATTGAACAGCCGCTCTGATTTCTTTTACATTTGAAAAGAATGCATTATTAATAACTTCGTCTTTCATCCAGCCCCATAAACCTTCTATAATATTCATTTTGGGGCTATACGGTGGAAGAAAAAATAAAGTTATACGAGACCTATTGTCATGCAAAAATTCTTTAAGCAAATTTGCATGGTGAACTTTAGAATTATCAAGAATCATAACTATTTTACCTTCTGGATATTGTTTAAGTACATTTTTAAGAAATCCCAAAAATGTTTTAGCATCATATTTACTATGTTCTTCACAATAAACTTTTCCAGTTTCATAGTTGATAATTCCTAAAAGCTTTACACCTTCATGTTTCCCATAGGTTGGTATTATTCTTTGCTGACCTTTAGGAAACCATGTTTTACAAATTGCTTGATAATCTCTAATCATTGACTCGTCCTCGAAGAGAATGTGGTCAATATTACCATTAATCAGATTTTTTTAAAACTTCAAAGTCTTGCTTAAAGTTTTCTTGTTTTTCAATATCTGCTTTTTCAAGTGTATATGTTGGTCTTGTATAGCTAAGGTTTAACCTGTGTAATACTTGTAACATACCTCTGCTACTATATTCAACATTGAAATTATCACTAACCCATTTTCGTGCTATATTGGAATTCCAATTTTTTCGATGACCAAAACCAACTTCATCTGGAGTCTTGGTAGTTATAACCTCATACAATTTTTCTTCCTGCTCCGCTGTAAGAAAACGAGGACAACCTGTTGGTTTACCAATCACTAATCCGTTAATACCATATTTTTTATATGAATTTATATATGTCCCAACTGTGTGTTGACTTAATTCCATTATTTTTGATATATGAACATTGGTATAATTTCTTAGATGAAGTATTATAACTTGATATCTAATATGCATACGTTTATTTTCTGTTGTTCTCAATAGATTTTTTAATATTTTTATTTCTTCTTTTTCATTTGTATTCTCGTTATGCATATTATGTAGCTCCTTCAATAATAATTTAACTTTAGTATATCATCATTACATTGAGGTTTTAAGTGATATTTTAATTTATGATAAACTTTTTATGCGTTATATATATTAACAAACAATACTTAATTTTTATAAATCTCTCCATTTAAGTTTATGCTTGATAAAACATCATACAGTTAAATTGCTTTTTAGTTGTCTCAATATGAGATACCACGCAGTCAGCGGTCGAGGAATTGGACTCCGCTTGATACCGTAATCGATTAGAACTGCGTTAGGCTCGGGTAAGGAACGGTAGAGCGCGGCCACGTAATCCATCGCAAAGTTCAGCCGCGGTCATTATTATTTCCCGAGAAGTTTATCGAAATTAGTTTTGATGTTTTGTGCGGAGTTCCACTCGACATGACCATCACAAAAACTCATATTTCCTCCTAAACGATGCCGGTAATAGTCAAAGTCCAAACTGGACGGATTGGACCCCGGTGAATTTCCCAAATGCCAGTTATCACTGTCGGCGATAATGACTTGCGTCGAAGGATTTCGAGAACAGGTAATTTTCGGGTAAACGCTGGTA
>SAAR01000701.1 GCA_009916335.1 Erysipelotrichia bacterium
AATGCAACGATTTTTTCAGCGCTTTCCTAGTACTCCACCTATTGGTGTAAAAGGAGATTATAGATGTTCAGTCCACTTTGGAAACACATACAGGTTAGATGAAGCAAGAGAGCAAGCATCTTTTTCACCAGTAGATGTTAATGTTATTACTACCTATGTCAATGATTTTTTTAGGTCTATTGGAATGAATACAGTGGCGGCACCTGTAATATCTAATCCTTTGCAAATAGATTATGAAAAGATAAAAAGAGATTATGTATTAGATGAACTGGGAGATATTGTTTGGATGAAGTTCACCAAAGACGGCTATTTAGGGGTTGTGGCAACTAGTAATGACATAAACTTTGATATACCCAATAACACAGCAGAATATGATAAAAAGGAGTGGAAATATAATTCATTTTTAAAACAAAAGGAATTGGTGTGGAAGCATACTTCGTCAGGAATATTAGTTCATCAATTAGGTAAAGTCTGGGATACCTCTTTTGTATTGGTGTTTCCGTTATCCAATATTCCTAATGGGTATACAAGAGGTAATATTGAAAGAGCAATTGGAAACTATTTAATTGATAAAAAGGTACCAATAATTGATTTTTATTCACACAATTATTAATCTTTTAGAATATTCAATTTGTAGAGTTGAGGAACGTTTCGGCATGGTGGTTGATATGTTCCCACAAACAGAAAGAAATCAGTGGATATGTTCCCATAAACTAGAGTTGGCATTTGACATACTTTCTGTCCTCTCGTGCCACGTCGAGACGGTAGTATTGATGTCAAGGGTCGAGGGCAAATAGCCCTGAAAATCCCTGATTTCAAGCCATTCTTGGAATTTGACATCCAGATTGATAACTGAAACTTATCACTCCACGGGAACTTATCGACCGCAATGGTTTAGAGTCGATTTTTATGATTTTCACATAGTTTAGGCTATGGATTAGATGTCAGGTTTTGAGTTAGTGGATTAGATGTTTTTTGCCGCTGAGTGAGCGGATTAGATGTTGCGGAAAGGTGTTGATAAATAATGACCAAGTCATCAACAGATGATTTGATTCAATTTATGTCACAGTATTCACTGGAAAGTGTGCTGTCTGGGATAATTGAAATGCAAATGCTTCTTTATGGGCACGATGATACGTTTATTCCAGCGTCTGAATATTTGGCTGCGAATGTATTATATGCATGCAAAGAAAAAGGTAATAAGGATTTTATGTGGCATGACTATGAAGTTTTAGAACAATATTCGAAAAGCTCTTTTGCTCCTAATGTAGAACAACTTTTTTCGGAAACGTTGAGCATGGTAAATGCCAGTGATGATGAAAAGCAAAAATTCCTTCAATCGAAAATGATGCAAATGAAAGGAAATTTTTATAGAGATGATGGCTATATTCATCAATTACTGGGGGCTGCCAGACTTCTATATGCTCCACTTGACGATTCTATGAAGGATGTCTTGGGCTTTCCATATTCATCTTATGAAAAAGTACTTAGATTTATTTTTTCTCAATATGGATTAAGAATTTCAGAAGCTAATAAAGATAAGTACAAATTAAAAACGCTCTTTTCAAGATAAGTGCTGATTTTTGTCTGAATTTCCGAAAATGCCATAGTGATATTCAGAATATGCATCATATAAAGATATTGGCTGAGGCTGC
>SAAR01000702.1 GCA_009916335.1 Erysipelotrichia bacterium
GTCCATGACTGTACCTCCAATTATTTCGTAGAAATTACTCAAACATGCTTATCTGTTCTGCATCATGCCTCTGAGATTTTAGTTCTGCTGCCTTGTTTTGGATTTCCGGCCAGGCTATGACGAGAGAGTTGTAGGCATATGCTTCTTGTGCCCATCCTTTACGTTCTGCTATCTGAAACAGACGATATGCCAAAGCTTTTGCCTGTTCTGGTTCGGATGTTAAGATATCTGAGATTATCCTCGCTGCTCCCAGCACCCCATCCTTATCCAAAGCACGAGTAATTTCATTTTTTTCGCGAAATACGATAACGACGGAAATATTATTAAAAATATACGCTACGCCTTTTCAAAGGTAATCAACGGCGAAAGAAAAGTATATAACGATATTTTACCTAAAGATATTGTAAGTGCTCATGAAAAAGGCGAAATTCATTATCATGATTTAGATTATTCTCCATTTTTCCCAACTTTTAATTGCATGTTGGTAGATTTAAAAGGAATGTTAAAGAATGGGTTTAAAATAGGTAATGCTGAAATAGAAACACCTAAATCAATAGGAACAGCAACAGCCGTAACAGCACAGATTATTGCACAAGTAGCAAGTCATACTTATGGCGGAACAACAATAAATAATATAGATCTTGTTTTAGAACCTTATGTAAAAACTTCCGAAATTAAATTAAGGAAAGAGGCTGAAAAATATAACATTCCAAATATAGAAAAATATATTCAAGAGAAAATAGAAAAAGAATGTTTTGATGCTTTTCAGGGTTTAGAGTATGAAATAAATACTTTACATACAGCCAATGGACAAACACCATTTGTAACATTTGGATTCGGACTTGGTGAATCAAAAGAGGCGAAACTTATTCAGAAATCTATTTTGAAAAATAGAATAAATGGATTAGGTAAAAATAAAAAAACGGCAGTATTCCCCAAACTTGTTTTTGCAATAAAAGACGGAGTTAATAGAAAACAGGGTGATCCTAATTATGATATAAAACAATTAGCATTAGAATGTTCAACCAAAAGAATGTATCCTGATATATTGAATTATGATAAAGTTGTGGAAGTAACAGGTTCCTTTAAAACTCCTATGGGTTGCAGAAGTTTCCTTTCAGTTTATCATGATGAAAATGGTAATGAGGTTCATGATGGTAGAAATAACTTAGGTGTTGTTAGTTTAAATATTCCAAGGATAGCATTAGAAGCTGGACGTGGAAACTTTGAAAAATTTGATGAAATTTTAAAAGAGAGACTTGATATTTCTAAAAAAGCCTTAATGACAAGGATAGAAAGATTAATAGGTGTCAAAGCAAAAGTTGCTCCTATCCTTTATACAGAGGGTGCTTGTGGAATTAGATTGCAGCCTGAAGATGATATTATAGAAATATTTAAAAATGGAAGAGCTTCAATATCATTAGGATATATCGGCATTAATGAGGCTGTTAATGCAATGTTTGACAAAGATTCTGAACACATGTTTGACAATAAAGAAAAAATAGAATTTGGCGTATATATTGTTAAAAAATTGAGAGAAGCTGTTGATTTATGGAAAGAAGAAACTGGATATGGATTTAGTTTATATAGCACCCCAAGTGAAAATCTTTGCGATAGATTTTGTCAGCTTGACAAAAAAGAATTTGGTATAGTTG
>SAAR01000703.1 GCA_009916335.1 Erysipelotrichia bacterium
AACTAGACCTTGCTTAAAAAGTCGAAATACGATAAATATTATGAGCATATTCAATCGCATTGGATCGCAATCAGAAAATCTATGTTTTTGTCAAAAGATTGGCGAGACTTTTGGCATGATTTACCATACATTGCAGATTACGATACCAGTGTTGGGATGTATGAAGCAGTCTTTACTAAATACTTCAGTGATTTAGGTTATCCATGGGGAGTATCCGTTGACTCAGATAATGTTTATCCACATTCACAGATGCCACTTTACGATTTACCAAAACAGCTTGTTGAACAAATGAGATGCCCAATTTTTAAAAAACGAGCAGCCTTTAATATACTTGACAGAGCTTTAGTTGTGGGTGCAGGAGAACAGAGTCCTGAACTATTTGATTATATCAAAACACACACAGATTACCCACTTGATTTACTTGCAGAGGCTATTTTGCCTTATTATCATTATGATTTAATTCATAAAAATATGGCAAATGTTTCTATTTTAAGTAAGAATGAGACAAGTTTACTTGAAAGTCAGTCAAAAATTGCTTTGATTATCCATCTTTATTTTGAAGACATGGTAGATGAATTTTTGACATATGCCCATTTTTTCCCAGCAACGACTGATATTTATATCACGACAAGTCAATCAAGTGTAAAACAAAAAGTTACTGAAAGAAAAAATGATTTCCAACAAAAATTGACGATTATTGATGTTGATAACCGAGGTCGCGATGTTTCGGCACTTTTAGTAGGGGCTAAGTCGATTATTACAAGTGGGGATTATGATCTCGTTTGTTTTACACATGATAAAAAAACACTACAACTAGGTAGTGAGACATCTGGTTATAGCTTTGCTCATAAATGCTATGAAAATATTCATGGATCAAGTGCCTATGTATCCAATGTAATTGCGCTTTTTGAAGAAAATCAAAAATTAGGACTTGCTGTAGCACCTGCGCCTAATCATGGTGATTATTTTTGGACAGTTGAAAAAGATTGGACACCAGATCCCAAAAATAGTTCGAACACCCAAGCATTACTAGATAAACTGGGTGTTCACGTGCCAATAGCAGAAGACCATCATCCTATAGCACCAATTGGATCTGTATTTTGGTTCAGACCGTCTGCTATGGAAAAGTTGTTCCAACAAGATTGGCAGATTGACGATTTTCCTGGGGAACCTTTGCCAGTAGACGGTACAATCAGCCACGCGATTGAGCGAAGCTATCCATTTTTAGCACAAGATGCTGGTTATTATACACAAACAATTATGAATGATCGTTATGCAGCTATTGAATACTTGAATTTATCTTATTACCTGAGAAAAGTAACGCAGGGAATTGGTGTTTTCAAAAATATTTCGGACTCAGGAAATCTATCAGGGAAACTTTTTCAAATTAATGAAGTTAAGAATCAGTTGATGGATTACCAGACTCAAGTTGCTGCTTACCAAACTAAAATTTCTGAGCTAAATCAAATTATTGATAATAATAGATGGAATGGTCGTAATTTACGGAGAAAGATCAAAACAATTTTGAAAAAAACTGTAGCTAAATAGTAAATTAGAGGATAAAAGGAGCTTGTAATGAGGGTTGTAGTAACTGGGGCAGGGGGATATATTGGCGCGCATGTCGTTGATGAAGCCTTGTCCAAAGG
>SAAR01000704.1 GCA_009916335.1 Erysipelotrichia bacterium
TCGGCGATACTTTTCAACGTAGTAAGGTCATTTCTAGAAAGATTAGCAGCACCATCGAAAAAAGTACTACGTTCACGCAAAATTGAGAATAAGGAATTATTCAGTCTTTCCAGATTATTTTTTTTTACAATGGAAAAACTCATGTCCATGATAAAACCACACAGCATGGTAAAAACAAAGATATACATAGCGAACTCAATAACTGAAGCTCCCTTTTCAGAGGATATAAAATTTTTCATGCTAATCACTTCTCCATATCAACGCTATCGAGATAAATTGTGCTCCTGCACAAAAACCACTTTGCGAACCATTTCATTTTGTATCAACGAATCTGGAAATGGGAAAAAAACAGGTTCATATGGAACCGTTATTTGATAAACCCCTAACAGCGCATCGGTTGAAAAGGATGATGCACATTGATTATTTGCCAGTTGCGCAATTGAATTACAATAATGGATGCTCGTTTTTACTTTTACGTTTTTGTTATACAGCAAAAATGGCCAATTACTGGCCATTTTATTAATCAAATTATCAAAATATTCATCAGCTTTTGAGGTATTAGTTAATGTCACTGATGCGCTTCCAGCCTCAGAAATAATCAAATCGACTGATGACATCACATAAACAACTCTACACAATTCCATAATAAACAATATGGATATAATAAACGGAATTACAACAAATCCAAATTCGATAGCTACTGCACCATCATTTTTGAAAAATAAAAGACTATGATGTCTCATATAACGCCCCCATGCCATATTGTGAAGATATACCCAATAGATATGGCTACACCAAACGGTACAGTTTTGTGTTTTTTCTTTAAAAGCAAATTAAATAACATGAATGCCATTAGTGAGACCGGTGCACCCAAACAACAAACAGAGAAGAAAAAACCTGTTAGTAAATTTTGCGGTATGCTAAAAACTAGCGCCACAATTAACTTTATGTCTCCAGCACCTATCATTCCTGTCGTTGCTAATAAAAAACCAACAATCAATATTATGATAGGGATCATTATATTAATATGGCCAGATAGCATAGCTAATCCCAGTGAAGAGACAAGAACAACTAATACACAACGGTTTTTTATTTGCCTATATAAAATATCAGTAATACAAGAATATAAGAGAAGAATAAATATTATTAACAGTAAGAAATGACGGAATAGGTCATACATACTTAGGCTCAGCAAAATTTATTCCGCATATATAATATGCGGAAACACATGGATTATATTGTTGTCTACCTTTTACCTTTCTTTATTTTTGCTCTTTTCATTTTTTGATACACCGGTATCACTATTGTACGACTTTCAGGGCATGATGGTAGATTTTGATCTACTCGTACAGGAGATGATATTTCATTATTCTCCAGTTCAATAGCTAAAGAACTTCGCATTTCATTAACCATCATAAAGTAAAATTTTATGGTATCGAAAATCTTTTGGTCACGTTCATAGAGAACCGGCTCAACCGCAATAGCACCACATGAAATATCAGAACTGGTGAGCTGAATTGCTTTATCAAAAACATAGGCAACTTCATCTCGCTTAATATCAGGATAGGCATTTATTACATCGATGCTAACTTTATAAATTAAATCATACAGTAAATTAAATCTTTGTTCCGTTAATTTATCTCTAC
>SAAR01000705.1 GCA_009916335.1 Erysipelotrichia bacterium
TGACTACATCATGGAAAAGGAGCAAGAAACAACGGCTCCTTTTGGGGATAATGAGGTATATTTTAAGAATAAATATGAAGAATTAAAGCGTATTTTTCATGAGGCAACAGAAGCAAGCCGAGGTTTTATGCCTTCTTTTATCATGCAACATATGATTCTCATAGAAAACCGTTTAGCTTCAGTCAATTGGAAAAAAATTTTACGAAAGGCTCTTGCAAAACCGTTAAGGTCTAAGCATATAGAACTCTCTTTTAATCGACAAAATAGAATTTTACCTGATGACCCAAATGTCCCTAGTACAAAACCGGCAAAAAAACCAAAAATAGGTATTGTATTAGATGTTTCAGGTTCCATCTCTGACAGGTTTTTATCTCAAGCACTTGCCGAGATAACACGTTTAGCCAAAACCATGAAAAGTGAAATTGAAACTGTTCAAGTAGATACTGAAGTCAAACAATGTGACAAAATTAAACATACCACACGTTCTATAAATCGCAGTGGTTGTGGTGGAACTAGTATGGAGGATGGATTTGCTTATTTTCTAAACTATCCTCATCCTTGGCGACCTTCCGTCATTGTATGCCTTACCGATGGCTGCATCGAAGAATCTTTTAAAACCATAAAAATGCCAAAAACAATAGACACCATCTTTATTATCCCCGAAGAAAACAAATTATCCTTTAACTGTTCTAGCTTGAAAGGTAGATGTACATGCGTAAGAATGAAATCATAAAATCAAACATAAGGCAATGCATATGACAAATTTAGAGATTGAAAATGCAATTGAAGAGATCACAAAGAACAATGATATTATAGCTATGCAACAGATGCTAGATCGTGGGGTTGATATCAATTTTAAAAAAGGTCTATGGCTTTACAAATCAGCCTATTACAAACAAAATGATATGGTCATGCAGCTCTTAGAAAAAGGAGCCAGTGTATCTGTAGATGGGTACAAAGCATATAAAATGGCTATTGAAGATGGCGATTTTTCTATGTTTCAATTGTTCGTTCAATATGGAGCCAAAATATGTATTCAAAATAATTACCCTTTAAGAAAAGCTGCTCAGTCTGGACATTGGGATATCGTGAATTATCTGCTTCAACAACAAGATATAGATATTCATGCATTGAATGACTATGCCTTACGATATGCAGCAGTATATCGACATAAATCTATTGTAAAAATTTTATTAGAACATGGTGCAAACATTCAAGTTGATGAGTATACACCTTTACAATGTGCAATATATGCTGATGATGTAGCATTTTTCAAGATTATGGAAGAAAGAATAACTACCGAGGAGCTATTTGGTATATACCTTAAAGGTAACTGTTATAATTCATATCATCGGCAACATACCTTACCTTGTTACTTGATTGATAAATATCCAGAGTTAATCAACTATCAACAGACAAAATTATTACGAATATTTGCTCGTTATGAGAATATAAAAATGGTTCAATATCTTGTCGACAAAGGTGCAAATATTCACGTTAGAAACAATGCTATATTCACATATGCAGTGAAAAACGGGCATAAAGATATTATTCACTATTTAGAGCCACTTGCAGATTCCCGCAAACAACCAATAATTTAAGCTAATTTAAATTTTAAAAAGCCTTTTGAAATCATGTAAATG
>SAAR01000706.1 GCA_009916335.1 Erysipelotrichia bacterium
TCCCAATGGTGTCTGCAATTATGCAGTCCGTATCAGGAGAAAAGATGGCAGTAGCTTTAGCGAGAGAGGGAGGAGTATCCTTTATTTATGGATCACAAACAATCGAGCAAGAAGCAGAAATGGTTAGAAAAGTAAAAGCGACAAAAGCTGGTTTTGTAAAAAGTGATTCCAATGTGAAACCAAGCGATACATTAAAAGAAGTTATTGCTTTAAAAGCAAAAACTGGACATGGTACGATTGCAGTAACAGAAGATGGAACTTCTGAAGGAAAATTAGTAGGAATTGTAACGAGTAGAGATTACCGTACTTCAAGAATGGACGAAGCAAGTAAAGTGGAAACATTCATGACACCGTTTGAAAAACTAATTTATGGAAAAGAAGGAATTAGCTTATCAGAAGCCAATGATTTGATTTGGGATAATAAGCTTAATGCTTTGCCTATTATCGATGAAAATCAGCGATTGACATCTTTTGTGTTTAGAAAAGATTATGATTCACATAAAGAAAATCCAAATGAATTATTAGATGAACATAAACGTTACATAGTTGGGGCAGGAATCAATACAAGAGATTATGCACAACGTGTTCCCGCTTTGATTGAAGCAGGTGCTGATGTATTATGTATTGATTCTAGTGAAGGGTTCTCAGAATGGCAAAAATTAACGATTGCGTGGATTCGTGAACATTATGGAGATAGCGTAAAAGTAGGTGCTGGAAACGTTGTAGATCGTGATGGGTTTCGTTTCTTAGCGAATGCTGGTGCTGATTTTATTAAAATTGGTATTGGTGGAGGTAGTATTTGTATTACTCGTGAACAAAAAGGAATTGGACGTGGACAAGCAACAGCTGTACAAGAAGTAGCAGCTGCACGTGATGAATATTTTGAAGAGACAGGCGTATATATTCCTATTTGTAGTGATGGAGGAATTGTACATGACTACCATATGACATTAGCATTAGCGATGGGTTCTGATTTCTTAATGTTAGGAAGATACTTCTCAAGATTTGATGAAAGTCCAACAAATAAAGTAAGCATTAATGGGCAATACATGAAAGAATATTGGGGAGAAGGAAGTGCGAGAGCAAGAAATTGGCAACGTTATGATATGGGAGGAGATAACAAACTTTCTTTTGAAGAAGGTGTCGACTCTTATGTGCCATATGCAGGTAGCTTAAAAGATAATGTTGGTTTATCATTAAGTAAAGTAAAACATACAATGTGCAACTGTGGAGCTATGTCTATTAGCGAGTTGCAGCAAAATGCTAAAATTACACTTGTTTCTGCCACTAGTATTGTGGAAGGTGGAGCACACGATGTGATTCTAAAAGAAGGAAATAAAAAACAATAACAAGACAGGAAAAAAGTATCACTATGATACTTTTTTTGTATTTTTGTCATGCATTTGCGATATATTAATATATAATAAAGTAAACAGGAGTTAAAAAAATGAAAAATAAGGTGGGATTGTTGGTTTGTATAGCACTGTTTAGTTTACTTATAGGGTGTACAACCACAGAAAAGAAAGTAGAAACTAAAGTTGTTGTCAATGAAAAGCAAGAAACAGCAAAAAAGTTGTTAGCGAAAGATGCGTGCTATCATTTTTATTATGAGCAGTTAAATGATGATGATAAAAAGCTATAT
>SAAR01000707.1 GCA_009916335.1 Erysipelotrichia bacterium
GCAGTGGTGGGCTGATTTCCTTGATGCTAACAGCAACGATATGGTCAGGCCGTTTGAGTTTGCTACAAATAAATAAAGGGAAAGGCCGTTCGCGGCCTTTCAACTTCATGCTTAATTACAGTCTATGCTGAATATGATACTGAATCTTTTTCTATCGCTAAACCAGCGATTTTTTCCAGCATTATTTCCCAGAGTGCGTATTTTCTTTTGTGCTCAATAAACAGAGATTTTAAATACTCTTCTGTTGAAGGGATTTTTTCAGTCCATGCAATATCTTTACTGTAATCAATGCTTTTTTTCATATCAGATGCCGCATAGGTGTAGTATTTACTCTGAGAACGACTGATACTGTCCTCTGCCAGCACTCTACGGAGCAAAGTTGCAGAACATGCATAACCATGCCTGTAAAGTTCACTCGATAAAGTACGAACAAAAGAACCGCGTAATAAAGACATCATCTCTGCGATTTCATTTTCACTCGCATTCATGACTTCAGAATCAAGTTTTCCATAACTATCTGTCCCGGACAAGAAAAGAATAACAAACGGAAAGCCTTTGTTCTTTGCTATGCCAGAGAACAAATCCAGTGAGTCATTATTTTTCTCTACCCGATTATAGATATTATAAAAAATAACATCACACCTGTTCTTAAATCCGTCTATACAAATTGTTTTTGCCTGCTGAATCTCGCCTTCTTCAATCAACGCCAGAGCCAACACCTCAGTCCATTTATCACGAAGCCCTGCCTGATCAACTGATTTATCTTCTTTGATTTTATTGAGAACCTGAATGGCTTCCTCAGTGCACAGTTCATCAACCAGCAACTCAGCAAACTTAATGATGTATTCTGGCTGGTTCAGTTTTCTTTTCTCAAAGCATTGCCTGATGAAATCAACATCCCTGATATACAGACTTAACTCAACAGCATAATTAACATCACCTGTCTTAAGAAGACTTTCCCTTAAAGCACGAATAACATTGTATCCCAGCTCTTTTTTATACTTATCAAAAATATCAAAGTTAAAATATACATCACCTTTAAGTACGGAAAGTATTTTATCCGCTATAACATCAATGCTTTTGTCTTTTTGTAGGGACAGGGATTTTAACCATATTTCGACAGCACCATTATAATAGTCCATCCATGATCCATCTGATGTATCAGCAATTTCGCTGATTTTATCAAATGAGAGCAGTAAATCATGGCAAAACGCCTCGGTTTTTTCAGGCAGCGTTGATACCGTCTTTTCAAGTGGAAATATGACATTCCTGTATAGCCCCTCAAAAAAAATCGCTGCTTCATAATAATCATAAAAGCGTTTTGTTTTAATTACCCTTTTGTATTCAGCCTCAGCCTTTTTCAGTGATTCTTCTGGAGTTAACAGATATTTATTAATAATAAAGGATTTTGCCTGACCATTATTCTCTGCAATATCACAAATTATTTGCATGAGTTGATCGGCAGGCATTTCCTTGAGTAAAGCAAGTTGTTTCTTGTTCAGTTTAGCCATTATTACATCCTGATAATTTTTAGAAGACGCAGAAAAGCTAATTGTACTAATATGAGGACAAAACATTCAACAAAAGCATTAACATAATGATTTAAAAAGAAATTCATAGCACGCTGTTCATTGATGAAAT
>SAAR01000708.1 GCA_009916335.1 Erysipelotrichia bacterium
TCTTCCTTCGAATATCATAAAATATTACCAAACGCACATTTTCATAGTTAACCCGCCTATGTATTCTATTTTTAATTGAGTCCATAATACTAATTGTACGATTATAACCAATAGACTCAAGTTCTTTTAAACGCTGAAAATCAAGCAGATTAACATCTTCATACTTGAATGTCATTAATATTCCTGCCGAGTCAGGCAATGTATAATCCGTACGTTGCATTACCATATTCTCAATTTGGCTCATAATATCTTTTTCATCAGGAATTGTAGGGTTCTTAGCAACAACACTACCAATGATTAGATCAGGCTTAAAGTCTTCTCGCATTACGTCCGTAGGGAAATTATTATAGATACCTCCATCATAGGCTAAAACTCCATCTATCTTAATAGGACGGAATACAAACGGAAAACTCATCGAAGCACGTACAGCATCACCTAAATCTCCATCACGCATTACAATTTGCTTTTTATTATATACATCTGATGCAACACAACGGAAGGGAACAAACAGTTTATCAAAATCATTTTCACAAGCCGCTGTAGCTCTAGCAAATAAGTCAATGAAAACAAGATTCATCTGAATAGGATTTACAACGCTAGTGGGTAAGATCTGAGGCTTTAGATAAATTGAATCTTTAATTGCAAGTTTAATATTAAAAAACTCAGGCGTAGGTAAGTTTTTCTTGAAATAATAAACATATCCTTCCTCAACCTGCCCGGAATACCAGCGTTTAAACTCTTCAGAACCAATAAGCGTTTCCATTTCATCAGGGGAATACCCCATTGCATATAAAGAGCCAATAATGGCCCCCATTGATGTTCCTGTAACATAATCAATCGGAATGTTATTTTCTTCAAGCGCTCGTATAATTCCTATGTGAGTGAGTCCCTTAGCTCCACCTCCGCTAAGTACCAAGCCTACTTTTTGTGCTTGCGCAAGTGAAAAAAGGAGACTAATACTTATAAAGGCTAGAATCAATCTTTTCATAATGAAGGAAATATTATAGAGTTGTATCCAAAATTAAAACTCAAATATAAATAAAAAAAATATGAATGACCGATTTTACTATAACTTTATATACGTTATATGCGATAAAACAAAAGTATCTCAGGTATAATGTTAATACCCAAGATACTTTTTATTCAAATCCTTAAAAAATAATTCTTATATCAATTCAATACTTCTCTTAACAAAGTTACTCAAAGATTCTCCTTTAAGCATATTGTTCTGTAACAAAGCTAAATCAATTAATTGGCGAATTATTTTATTTCGACTTGCGTAATCTGAAAAGATAGATTCTTTTTTATTTTTCAAATCATCCCATTTATCATCAAGACTCTTCAATTCATCTTTTTCTGAAACAGGAATATCTTCATCTTTCTTATTTTTCTGTTTATCTTGAATTTCTTTTCGAAGAATACTAATTCCCTCTATTTCTTTCTCTATTGGATTAATTAAAGCACTACATTCCTTTACCTCATCTTCAAGTACTGATTTTAGTAATTTATGATCAGTATTAAGAATCAAATTAAACATATCAGGCATTTCTCCATAAAAGCTCATGCCTGCTTGTATATTTGCCATTTCTTTCATACGTCTCATATATTCACTTTGAGTTATTACAACAGGGGAAGCG
>SAAR01000709.1 GCA_009916335.1 Erysipelotrichia bacterium
CTTTTACCTTGATTATGCGCAGCGCGAATTAAAATCGAGCATTGTGGAAAAAAATGAATGGAAGCCGTTTGCAAATGCTATAGCAAAAGGTAATGTGACGCAATTTAACGCGAAGCGGATTACGGCATATCACAATATCAATCTAAGCGCGAATAGAAAATCGACAGATAATCACGATTTATCACCAGGCAAAAGCGGATATAAACAAACCAAAATGACTTTAGTTCGCGGACACTGGAAAAGACAGCCGCATGGTTCAAGGCAACAAGTGCAAGTCTTCAAGACCATTTGGATTAAACCTTATTGGAAAAATTTAGACAATGAGGCAAGCAATGAAACACACGTCTATAAAATTCAATAAAATGAAAAACAATCATGACACAAAATTTTAATAAGAAAAGCAAGAAAATTAAAACAACAAAGCTTATCAAACACCCAGATTTTTTTATGATCAAAAATGATAATAACTACATCGCAAAAATTTGTGCTCAATGTTGCTATAAAGACCCTGTTAGTGAATCACATCATTATGATTACAATAAGGATAAACAAATAGATAATTACACATTTTATGACCCTGTAAACTCTTACTGGGATTACCCTAGACACTATATTTCATATATTGGCAAAAAAGCACTTATTATCTATAAACGCCAGCGCAGTGATTGTTGTTTTGCCAAAAGAGGGGATATTGTTGTCTGTGTGGCCCATACTGAAAAGAAGTATAGAAATAGTGGGTTAATGACTGAATTATTCAGAGATTTGATCAAAAAATACAAGCACATTGTTGTTGACACATATACCGATGAATTGATCACAGTATGTAAAAAGTTTGGTATAAAATCTTTTAAAGGCAATTTTTAAAGCGGAGGGAAAATGACTAAAAAATACGAATTAAATCAAGCAAACAGATTTTCAGAATCTCTCTTGTTTTGGGCAAAAGAATATCTCGCACATAGAGCCTTAGAGTTGTTTCAAAAATCAAAACAAAGCAAAGTAGATGACATCATTGCTTCCAAAGATGCAATTCTGAATGCTCAAAATATCACTGGGCTAAAAAGTGCCTGTAACGCACTTATTCAACAAGACTTACGCTCGTTATCAAAGCCACTAGGTGGTGTTATGAGCTTTTATGAGTACGCATCAAAGAACACCGATAGTTTCTCAGCAATCAGTACAGATTTGATTTATTCGTATTCAAATAGCCTACATATAGCTGAGAGCACTAAACGTAATCACATCGATAGCGTTATTGAATTGCTCACTTATATTGAAAACTCCAATACTGATGGGTTTAAATTCAATATCGAATACAACGCAGCCAGAACGAAAAAAGCAAAAGCAAAAGTCTATGATTCTATGAATGCGGAAGAGTTTGTTCGCTTTTCAAAAGAGATTACACAATGGGGCGCTAAAACAGAGTTTGAGCGATGCAGAAATATTTTGATTTGCCGTATCTTGCTCTATTCGGGCATCACTCCAAAAGAGTTGGTTCATTTAAAGTTAGGCGAGAGCTTTATTGTAGATAAAAAGAGTATGTATCTAAAATTAGAGAACCGAAGCGTTCTTCTTTATCTTCCAAGAAATAAGCTGATTAAATATTTTAACCAATACCAAGAGCTTAGAGCAGAAAG
>SAAR01000710.1 GCA_009916335.1 Erysipelotrichia bacterium
GTACAGAGAGGATAGAAGCTATATCTAAATGGTATGATATAAATTTAAAAAAGACCACGGAAATTTCCAAAAACACGGATGATAAAAAATCCGAACTAAAGCAACAAATTGAAGTTCTCAAGGAAGAAGTATTTCGATTACAACTAGAACGTGATATTTTAGAAAAAACATCTGAAATCCTAAAAAAAGGGATGAGCATCTGTCCTACCTTGTTAATGAATAGAGAAAAGGCCATACTGATTGATGCTCTGAAAGAAAAATACGAGATTAAAATCTTGCTTAGATCCCTTGATATGGCCAAAAGCAGTTATTTTTATCATAAAAATATATTAAAGAAACCTAATAAATACGAAAATGTTAAGAAAACAATTCAACGAAGTTTTCATGAATCTGGAAAGACTTACGGATACCGTCGTATGTACGCCAGTCTTAAGCATGAAGGGATTCGAATATCTGAAAAAGTCATTTGCAAAATTATGAATGAAGACCAATTCATAATATACAAAGTCAAAAAAAGAAAATATAGTTCATACAAAGGTGAGATAAGTCCGGCAATCGAGAATTTGGTAAACAGAGAATTCCATGCGGATAGACCAAACAAAAAATGACTGACCGATATAACAGAGTTTCACATCTTAGCAGGAAAAGTATATTTATCGCCAACAATTGATTGTTTTGATGGCATGGTAGTAGCTTGGTCTGTTGGAACATCCCAGATGCTAATCTTGTAAATAGTATGCTGGATGAAGGGATCACAACATTGGATGAAACAGAACATCCAATTCTTCATTCAGACCGCGGATGCCATTATAGATGGCCAGGCTGGATTTCAAGAATGAATCAGGCATGTTTGGTACGATCAATGTCAGCAAAAGGCTGCTCTCCAGACAATGCTGCATGTGAAGGCTTTTTTGGAAGACTAAAAAATGAAGTGTATTATGGAAAATCATGGATTCATACAACAAGAGATGAATTTATCCAACCCTGCATAGGTGTTTTGCGGTAACAATAAAGCGTGCTAATAGTTGTAACTTAAGATTACTTCTATCTCATTCATATTTCATAATTAAAAAGCACATAAACATCTTCAATGCTTATTATTCAAACCTTTTGTGATAAATAAAACTGTTGCAGCAACATAACCCAGATAAATTCCTATGGTTATGGAGTTGCTCCAACTAAAACCAGCTTGGGGGTTATTGAGTGCGTAAATTATAAAACGAATAGCCACAATTACCATTGCAATGCCAATATTTAGAATTTTCTGTTTTTCTTCACGTTTTCCCTCCTGATATTAAAAATTAGCATCGTATTCCATTTTGCTAAAGTTTTTCAGAAAACTCAAAAACGTTTCCTTGATTAATGAATTCAAAACCAGATTCTGTAATGGTAAATACCGCTCTATTGTCTTGTATGATAATTATACCTTTTACCTTATTAACTTCATCTTCAAACGAAAGAGTTTCTCCATCGACCTCAGCAATTCCTTATGATTCTGCCAAATGGTAGTGCCCAATCGTGGATTAATATGACTCATCTTCAAATATGTTAAATCCAAATCATTGTATATTTCTGCTGTTCCCTGCCTGTCGACGTACGAACCCGAATAATCATCCTTTTGGGTATAGC
>SAAR01000142.1 GCA_009916335.1 Erysipelotrichia bacterium
TTCACATATATATTTCAGTGCTTGATATTTACCGACACTTTGATGAGTGATTTCTGTTGTATAGCGACTAACAAAGTAAAAGACAAAAGGTTTTTGCCAAGCGTTGATTTCATTTTCAAATAAAGCGAGTTTATGCTTTGTAGATAAAAAACAAATTTTATGTAAATCATTAATACTATCCTCAAGAGAAGCATTAAAACGTAGCTTATATAAGCCATTTAATAAATAATGGTGTTTCATTAGTTTATGTAAAGGATATAAAATACATTTCACTACATCAATAACTACTTTATAAAAAGAGGATACATTAACATAGTAGCAATCTTGATGGTTGAAGTAACAGATTATTTTTCGCTTTTTTGCCATTTGTATAATTTTAATTGCATCACTCTTTTTTAACTGTTCAAAACAATGTACTTTGTTGGTTGCAAGTTCATGGACTTCTAATCCATTTGCACAAACAGCATAACCATGATATTCTTGCATTTTTAGTTGGGCAATATATTCTTTTAGCTCATAGAAAAAACGTCCACTTGCTAATACTAATGTATATCCTTTTTCTTGTAAGTGAAGTAAGGATTGAATCGTAGCAGGGCTAATTTTCTTATGATGGTTCAATAGTGTTCCATCTAAATCGCAAACAATCATTTTAATAGAATCGATTTGTTTTTTACTAGGAAGTTTATACATAGCATATCCTTTCGATAGTTTCTATTATACTTGAATGGATAGGGTTAGTAAAATAATATTCACTATTCAATTGTTAAGATTTGATGTACAATGAGAACAAGAAAAAGCAATATATTCGTAATTGTTATAATAGATGTGGAGGAAAGACGATGTTGATGAATACAAAAAGGCTATATTTAAGACAATTTGAAATGGAAGATGCACAGGCAATGTTTGTTCTGGCAAAAGATAAAGATGTGGGTCCAAGATGTGGTTGGAAACCACATGCATGTATAGAAGAAACTAAGATGATTTTAAAACAATATTTAATTAACGATTATACTTGGGCAATCGTGGATAAAAATAGTGATGAATTATATGGTTTGATCTCTTTAGATCAAGATCGACGTAGAAACTTTCCAGGGTATCTAACATTAGGGTATTGGCTAGGGAAAGCATATTGGGGAAAAGGGATAGTAGTAGAAGCAGGAGAAGAATTATTGCGTTTTGCTTTTGAGGAATGCGATGTAAAAATGATTAGTGTTTCACATTTTGATTTTAATATGCAAAGTAAGCGTGTGATTGAAAAACTAGGCTTTCAATATGAAGGTGTATTGCGAGAAAGCTATCGTCTGTATACAGGGGAAATGATTGACGAGGTGTGTTACTCATTAAAAAAGGAAGAGTATGCTCATGCAACTGTTCGTTGAGTAAAAAACAACTAGAAGGATAGTAAATCAACTACACCGTTCTATCTATTTATTTGTTTTCCTTTATAGTGAATGATGTAAAGGGGGACTTTTCAATGAAAGTACAATATAAACAATTATTAAAAGAATATAATTATTTAAAGGTAGTCCTTGCTACTTTTATTACACGCATAGGCGATGGTATTGATATGGTTGCATTCTCATGGCTTGTATATGAAATTACAGGTTCTACTGCATTAGTCGCAACGATATGTGGAGTTAGTATGATTCCTAATTTAACGTTTGGTGTCATTGCAGGAGGCTTATGTAAATATATCAATGAAAAAACATTAATGTGGCTATGTGATTTTGGACGTGGACTTTGTGTTGCATTGATTGCCTTATTGTATATGAGTGGGTATTTAGCAGTATGGCATCTATTTATTATGATGTTTATGATTTCAACTTTGGAATCATTACGCTCTCCTGCACAAACAAGTATTTTTCCTAAGATACTAAATGAAGAAATGCGAGAAAATGGTTTGGCTATTCAACAATCATTAGTTGGAGCCGCAAATCTTATCGGACTAGGATTTGGACCTCTTTGTATTGGCTTGTTTGGTTTAGGAGGAGCTATTTTAATTGATGCGTTAACGTTCTTTATATGTGGTGTTATTATTTTATCATTGCGTCATATCAAGAGAAGTATTAGCGAAGAAAAGATAAGTATGAAAGGATATGTAGATGATCTTAAAGAAGGATTTATCTATACTAAAAAAGATAAACTATTAATGAATATTTGTATCTTTGCTTGTATTGTTAATGCACTGAGTGTACCAATGACTATATTTGAAGCACCTTATATTAAAGACTATTTACAGATGGGTAGTGAAGGAATTGCTATTCTAGGGGTTGCTTCTGTATTGGGTATGATTGTTGTTTCCCCCTTTGTACCTAAATTAAAAGAAAAAATTTGTTATCGTAACATGTTCTTATTTGGGGGTGTTTTGATTGGCATAATGTATGTGTTCTATGCTGGCTTGCCTTTGTTGTCAAGTCCATTTAATTATATTTTATTGGCATTGACTTCTTTCTTGGTAGGTGTGTTTTTAACCTTTGTGAATTTACCTTTGCAAATCACACTGTATCGTAGAGTGGAACAAAGCTATTTGGCTCGTTTTAGTTCATTAATGGGGGCAATGTCCCTTGCAGCACAACCATTAGCGTCTTTCTTCTTTGGTATTTTATCAGGGTTTATGAGCGTAGATAGTATTTACTTGGTGTGTGGTGCAATCACGATTATCTTATTTGCCATGCAAGTAGTTAATAAAGTGTTATGGCAACTTAACGAGGGGTAAACGATATACAGATTAAAAGTAAAAAGGACAAGTCAATGTCCATCATATAAAAAAATAGTGGAATGCATTTTCAAGAGGATAGACCACTATTTTTTTATTCGTTATTTATGATGAAAAGTTTTTTCCTAACAATTCAATCTGTTTAAGATAATTATCCAAACGTTCTTTTCTTCCTGTTAAGAATTTAGCTTCTCTACTTGTTTGTGTAAAGAAAAACATTTCTTTCTTTTTAGCCCTTGTATTAATGCGATCCTCTAACATAACGGTTTTCATTGCACTACATTATTTTTGGTGAATTTCATCATCAAGATTGCCACCCATGGAAACAAGGAAGATTGCTTTTTCTAATTGTTTCATCTCAATGTTTTCTCCATATGCAAAATCTTTTGTCCAGACTCGTTGAAAGTAGCCAACAAGTTTTGCAGGTGCTTCACTCCAAAAAATAGGATAGATAAACACGAGTGCATCTGCTCTTTGTATTTTTTCTTGCTCCTGTAAGATGTCATCAGAAATAGTGTATGTATCCTCTAGCAATGCATCACGTTTGTAGTCATTTTCGCTATAATCACTATTAAAATGCATTGCATAAAGATCACTAACTTCATAAGTATGGTTGGCTTTTTTTAAGCCTTTTATAAACGCTTCCTTCATTTGATGAGTAAAACTATTTTTGTAAGGGTGAGTATAAATGATTAACACATGCATAAGTTTCTCCTCTTTTCTTTGTAATAACTATACCATGTATCTACTTTTTATAAAAGAGAAGGAATGTGAGCGAAAAGTAAAAGAAAACAATCAAATGAAGTAGGTTCAATTAAACAATAATACTTGAGAATAATGGAAAAGAAATTATTTAAAATGAATCCATTAAGTAAAGATAATTCTGTTGAATCATTTGAAAATTTGTATGATTCTATAAAAAAAGTTTTAAATAATTCTAGGCAACAAGCATATCAAGCAGTGAATACATCTATGTTATTTGTTTATTGGTCCATTGGTAGAAGAATAGTGGAATATGAACAACATGGGCAAGATAGGGCTGTGTATGGAAAGCAAACGCTTGAAAGATTATCAAAGAAATTGGTGGAAGAATTTGGAACAAGTTTTAGTATTAGAAATTTATGGTACATGAAGAAATTTTATCAAACATTTCGAAATGTGAACGCACTGCGTTCACAATTGACTTGGACACATTATAGATCATTGTTGCGTGTTGAAGATGATAAATTATAAGATCTCCTACCAGAACAATTTATAATATGTATTAACATTGCCAACGGTGGAAGAATTAGAAAAACAAATGGAAAGTGAAAGACAAAGAATCGAAAAAGTGGCTGAAACGAAAGAAATTAAATAATAATAAAGTGTGTCATCATTGGCATGCTTTTTCTAATTAGGTGGTTTAAAAAATATAATAAACGCTAAAATAACGATGATATGTTTCATGCAAAATGATAGATTATTCATAATGAAAAATAAGAAAGGAAACTAAACTTTCGATAACAAGTGAAAAGTATGGTTAAAAATATAACTTTTATCTACGCTTTTAAGCATATTTCGTATTCAATTAATAAAGATTGCTGTATAATAATAAACAATAAGATAAGGGGTGAAATTATGAATCAACTTGAAAATGCTAGAAAAGTCATTAATACAGTCGATGAAGAAATGGCAAAGCTATTTGAAAAGCGAATGAAAGCAGTGGAAGATGTTGTATCATATAAAATCGAAAATAATATACCTGTATTTGATGCACAAAGGGAAAAAGAATTAATTGCTAAAAATGTATCGTTTATTAAAGAAGAAAAGTATAAAGAATTGTACTTAGAACAGTTTAGTAAAATGTTAGAAGTATCAAAAAACTATCAAAAACAAATTATTAATAAAGATGTTATTGGTTATGGTGGTTGTGAAGGAGCGTTTTCTCATATTGCAACTATGCAGTTATTTCCTAATTATAAATATCAAGCATACACAACGTTTAATGAGGTAGTGAAAGCAGTAGAAGATGGAGAAGTTGCTTATGGTGTGATTCCGTTTGAAAATTCATTTACTGGGGAAGTAGGGGAAACAAGTGATTTATTAAGAGATCATAATGTATATATTAGAGCTATGTATGATTTAAAAATTAATCAAAATTTATTAGGGGTTAAAAAAGCTACATTAAAAGATGTGAAACAAGTGTATTCACACCCACAAGGTTTATCACAATGTACCTTATTTCTAAAGGGGAGAGATATAGAAAAAGTGGCGTATCCTAATACTGCGTTAGCAGCACAATATGTCGCTAGTATGCAAGATAAAAGTAAAGCTGCGATTGCATCAAAGGAAACAGCGAAAATATATGGATTAGATGTCATTGAAGAAAATATTAATAATACAAGTGATAATACAACAAGATTCATTGTCATTCATAAGCAATTAAGTGAAACAGGCAATCGTTTTCAAATGCTGTTTACAGTGAAAAATGAAACAGGAATGCTGGCGAGTGCAATGAATTGTATTGCCAATCATAAATTTAATATGAAAAGTATTAAATCAAGAGCCATACCTAATCAGCCTTGGAGTTATTATTTCCATGTGGAGATTGAAGGTAGTTTAAGTGATTCTAAGGCAAAAGATATGCTAAAAGCATTACAACAACATTGTACAGATATTAAAATATTAGGTGGATATGAAAGAAAAGAGGAAGAGTAATGAAAACGTTTATTAGAGAACATGTAGATGCAAAACCAATTGTCGATAATGTATTTGCAATTGTGAAACTTGCGAATGCTGCCAAAGAAAAGTTTGGTGCTGAAAATGTAGTAGATGCAACCATTGGTAGTTTGTATGATGAAGCAGGAAAGCTAGTTGCTTTTGATTCTGTTTTTACACATTATAATGAAATTGAGAATCGAAACAAGGCGAAGTATGCGGCTAGTTTTAATGGGAATGCCGATTTTAGAGAACAGGTGTATAAATGGGTAAAACAAGATGCTGATGTGCAATTAAAACATACTGTAGTAGCAACACCAGGAGGTAGTGGAGCCGTTAGCACAACAATGGTAGATGTATTGGATTGTGGAGAATGTGTAGTGATTCCTGAAATTGCATGGGGTTCTTATAAATTGATGGCAATGATGGCTAATCTAAATGTAGAAACTTATCAGTTATTTGATGAGGAACATTTCAATGTTGATCATTTTAGAGAAGTATGTACAAAAGTGATGGAAAAACAAGGAAAATTATTAGCAATTATTAATGATCCATGTCATAATCCAACAGGATATTCATTAACGATAGAGGAATGGAATACTGTGATTGATGTGTTAAATACATTGTCTGAAAAAGGACCAGTTGTCTTGTTAAATGATATAGCGTATATTGACTTTGCATATGATTTTGCTAGTTCTCGAAACTATTTAGAAACATTTAATCGTATTTCTGATAATGTATTAGTCGTTGTTGCTTTCTCTTGTTCTAAGACATTGACATCATATGGATTACGTTGTGGGGCAGCGTTAATTATGGGGCAAAATGAAGAAAATGTACGTCAACTTGAAATTGTAATGGAAAAGAGTGCTAGAGCAACTTGGAGTAATATTCCTAATGCCGCAATGGATAACTTTGTATATGTGACAACAACAGGATATGATGCATTTGATAAAGAAAAAGCCATGTATGTAAACTTATTAAAACAACGTAGTGATATATTTACTAGTGAAGCTAAGGCATGTAATTTAATGCATTATCCATATAAAGAGGGATTCTTTGTAACATTGCGTATAGAGGATCAAGAGTTACTCAATAAATATCATCAAGCATTGATGGATCATAATATTTTTACAGTAAAGGTAAATAAAGGAATTCGTGTTGCAATCTGTTCTTTAAGTGTTGAGAACTGTTATGGATTAGCAAAACGTATGAAAGATATTTTAGAAAGTATTGAAAAATAATAAGTAAATTAGATAAAAACACTTAATCACAGAAGTAAACGTAAAGTGAAGGAGTGTTTTTTGTTATGTCATTTGAATGCATTGAATAGTATATAAGAGAGTGGTATAACTAAACATAGGAATGAGGTGGAATAATGTTAGTAAAAAGAAATGCACCATGTTGGTGTGGAAGCAATAAAAAATATAAAGCATGTCATGAAGAATTTGATAAGAAGTTAAATGTACTTCGTTTGCAAGGAAATTTAGTACCTGAGCGTAAGTTAATTAAAAGTGAAGAAGATATTAAAGGGATTAGAAAAAGTGGAAAGATTAATACAGGGGTACTAGATTATGTAGCTAAACATATCAAGGCTGGCATGAGTACACAAAGCATTGATCAAATGGTGTATGAATATACAACAAGTCATGGAGCAATTCCAGCTCCGTTAAATTATAATGGTTATCCTAAAAGTGTTTGTGTATCTATTAATGATGTGGTCTGTCATGGAATACCTGATGAAAAGACAATTTTAAAAGAAGGGGATATCGTTAATGTGGATTGTACAACAATTTATCATGGCTATTATGCAGATGCTTCAAGAATGTTTATGATTGGTAATGTCAGTGAAGAAGCAAAACGTTTGGTAGAAGTAACAAAGGAATGTTTACAGATTGGGATTGATGCGGTTAAACCATGGTGTCATGTTGGTGATATTGGAGATGCGATTTATAAACATGCAAATGCAAATGGATATAGTGTAGTCGTTGATTTTTGTGGACATGGAGTAGGGAATGATTTTCATGAAGATCCTTATGTAATGCACATGGCAAGAAAAGGAACAGGAATGATTTTAACACCTGGAATGGTATTCACCATTGAACCGATGTTGAATATTGGTGATTATAAAGTATATGTAGATGAAAAAGATGGTTGGACAACCTATACACAAGATCATTCGCTAAGTGCACAATGGGAACATACAATATTAGTGAATGAACATAGTGTAGAAATTATTACGAAATAAAGGTGAAGTAGTGGTCAAAAGAAATCTATCCTTTTTTCTTTTTAAAAAACAAAGGAATCCTAGCTTGCCTATATCATTTAATACGTATTTTCGCTATAAATAATATTAGCAAAAACATATGAAGAAAATTTGAAGTCTATCAATTGTATTTAAAATTATGAGAATATTTTATCTAAGGTGTCATAAATGCTTATAAGCAAAGCTTGTGTTAAAATATATATAGTATACAAATACAAAAGGAGAACTTATGAAAAAGTTAATACTTGTGATGATTGCATGCTTTGCGATTATTAGTGGTTGTAGTAGCAGTGAAAATGGGGGACATGTAAGTAAGATAGATAGTGATGAAGCACTAAGGTTAATGGAAGAAGAAAAAGCTGTGTTGCTTGATGTGCGAACAAAAACAGAATATGAAGATGGGCATATTGAACATGCTATTTTATTAAGTTTGAACGATATTGAAGAAAAGGTAGAAGGAATGGTACAAGATAAAAAGATGCCTGTTATTGTGTATTGTCGAAGTGGAAACCGTAGTGCGACAGCTGCGAATACATTAGTAGAACTAGGTTATGAAAAGGTTTATGATTTAGGTGGAATTACTGATTGGAAGTATGAAATAGTAAAATAATTGAATAAAGGAGAATATAGTAAAAAAACAAAGTTAAAAATGCTAAAAAAGGTAGATACACAGAAAAATTTGTAAATACTAAGACAAAAAGTACGAAAACAAAAAATATTTATTAATTATTATGTTTTTATTGTATTTTCTACTAGACTTGTTTGCTTGCAAATTGTAGAATGGATACGTTAAGGAGGAATTAGCAATGGATAAAATTATGCTTGAAAAACATGCGAACAATGTTAGAAGAAACATCTTAAAAATGGTACATGCGGCAAAGTCTGGACACCCAGGTGGTTCCTTATCTGCATGTGATGTTGTAA
>SAAR01000711.1 GCA_009916335.1 Erysipelotrichia bacterium
ATCTTGCTCTTTAATAGGATAATTTTCAATAAAAGAATATGGAACTTCACAAAAGACTATGTCAACACGAAAAGTTGATTCCAGTTCCTTAATTTTTTTTATTTGCCGACTCTTTAACTTGGGTTTCAATGACATATACAGTAAACTCTTCATCCGGATTATTTTTAAATAATCCCAGAAGCATCAGTTTACAAAAATCCACATAGGTATCATCTATGTTACAAACGATGTTAATCATATATAGTTTAAATACTTTTGGCCAAATTCATTCCTTTATTTATTCCGTTGGCACACCATGCCGTGCGTTGAATAATTACCTTTCTCAAAACCATGTCGTGATACATCAATCGTTCTCTGGAAGCTTTTGTATGATACAAGTGATACTGTACTCCTCCCATTTTCAAGAATTTCTTCTTCACTCCGGAATGAATTAAACGATAAGCCATCTCAGTATCTTCCTGCCCCCACATGGTCAAATCTTCGTTATACCCGTTCACCTTCAGTAAGTCGTCTCGCCAAAAAGCCATATTGCACCCTCTTAAACGAGATATTTTATTCTGTCCATACCGTTTAGCCAAGTAACCTCGAAGCATTTTGGACCTTAATCCATTGAGTGCAAAACGCAAATCTTCTTTAAAACATGACGGTTGCATTATATCCCCTTTTAAAATATGATCAGTAGTCTCTTCCCGCAGCCACACCCTGCTGCCGCAGACAAAGTATCCCCTTTCTGCCAATTCCAAATGATCTGCAATAAAATACTTATGGAGAATGACATCTCCGTCAATTTGAATAATATAGTCACCCTTAGCCATTTCAATGGCTCTATTACGAATAGCAGCCACACGAAACCCTTTGTCTTGATGCCAAACGTGTATGATGGGAATTTGGGTTTGAAGTTCCATTTCTCGAATCATTTCCTTAGTACCATCTTGTGAGCCATCATCGGCAATAAGAATTTCATCAGGTAATATGCATTGATTAAAAACACTTTGCAGACAGGATTTTAGGGCCTCTTTCCAGTTATTAAGTAGATATTAATAAGCTCGTATGCATAGTATGAAAATTGTTATTAGATATATAAAGTTAAATACAATATTTTTGAGATACTGCATTCATCCTTATGCTATTTTATGTATAATCAATTTACGAACGGCATATTTATAATACTGAAGTTTTCTCATCTTCCTTCCAGTTAAGTTCTAAAGCAGCTTCGCGTTGCAAAGCAGCCTGAACAATCTGGTTAGTACACTCTATAATTGTTTTTTTTATTTCAGTTGTGCTAACGCCCGGTGTATAAGGAAAATAAACCACTTTTTTGTCGGGCTGTGTTTTCATCCATTCCAAGCCTTCAAGATATTTATGTTCCCAATCGTCACCAATAGTCACAATGTCTATCTGTTCTCTTTTTAATTGAGCTATTTCAGTGAGCTTCACTTGTTTAACCACTTTAGTGACACATCTTAGTGAGGATATTATCCGAAAGCGTTGTTCAAAAGGAATGACGGGGTTCATCCCTTTATATTGTTCTATAAGTTCGTCTGTACTGACCCCAACGATTAGTTCATCGCCCAGGGCAGCTGATTTTTCAAGAATATTTAAATGCCCCACATGAAACAAGTC
>SAAR01000712.1 GCA_009916335.1 Erysipelotrichia bacterium
GTCTACTAAATAATTCAGGGAGGTTTACTATGGTTAAACACTTATCTTTGATTGATGATCTTACAAAGGAATTAAATTTGCTGTATACTTCCGATTTGAAGATGAAGATTGACCTTTATGCTTCTGTTATTTGTGATTATGTGTGTGCAAAAAAAGATCAATACACACAAGAAGATTGGCTAATACTATATTGCTATTTAAGTGGAAAGAGTAAAAAAGAAATAACAGGCGAAGATATATACGAAAAACTTGTACAATACTTAGAAAAAAAGAAGTAATCATGAAATCAATTAATTGTTTCTTTATCATTAATGTCTAAAAAGAATTTGATAGATTCTCTTCTTATTGAAAATTTGGGGACAACAGAAGAAGATAAAAAATAACCAATATCTT
The DNA here is from genome assembly GCA_009916335.1 of Erysipelotrichia bacterium. The sequence continues at coordinate 394 of SAAR01000712.1, forward strand.
CACTGTTAATAGAGTGTTGTGTTCGTTTTCTTCAATATAGAAATTTACGCTATCTATGTTAATGTATTCATTACGAATGAATAAATAAAAAACTATACTTGATAGAAGTGTTAACTTTTCTATTAGTATAGTTTGTTTTTTTAACATGGAGCGGGTGATCAGAATCGAACTGACGTAATTAGCTTGGAAGGCTAAGGTTCTACCATTAAACTACACCCGCAAATGAATTGCATTAATATAGTATAATACTTTAATGAGAAAATCAAGTCCTAATCTTTATTTTTTTAACCTTAAATGAGGAATGGTTATTAAAAATAGATAGATTAAATAGGGGAATGAAGTGCTGATGTGATTGATGAAAAAATGATTTGTTTGCTTGACAAAGAGCTTGATTATTAATATAATCAAACCGATATAAATGGCGTAGAAAAGATGAGTAGTCAATTGATAAGCTTATAGAGAGTTTCTGTATGGTGGAAAGAAACAGTGGACAATTTGATGAATAAAGACTTGGAGCTAAACGTGTGATTCACGAAATACGAATCGACTATATACATAGTTACTAAGATGAATAAAGTGATTTATTCATGAATTAGGGTGGTACCACGATAACTCTCGTCCCTTGTGAAACGAGAGTTTTTTTATTGTTTAAGGAGGAAATCATGGCAGAAAAGTTAACAGAACAAGAAGTGATTAGAAGACAAAAAGCGAAAGATTTAGAAGAAATGGGTATTTTACCATTTGGACAGAGGTTTGATCGTACACATAAGAGTGGCGAAATTAGAAAATTATACGAAGAAAAAACAAAAGAAGAATTACATGATATGGCTGTGAAAGTTAAAGTAGCAGGGCGTATTATGACAAAACGTAGACAAGGAAAAACTGGATTTATGCATATTCAGGATATTGATGGTAAATTCCAAATCTATGTGAGTAAACCAATTTTAGGTGAAGATGTTTATGAAATCTTCAAGAAAAGTGATATTGGGGATATTGTTGGTATTGAAGGGGAAGTGATGAAAACCAATACAGGTGAGTTGAGTATTAAAGCAGAAACATATACTCACTTGACAAAAGCATTGCGTCCATTACCAGAAAAATTCCATGGTTTAAGTGATGTGGAAGAGCGTTATAGAAGAAGATATGTAGATTTAATTATGAATGAAGAAGCTAAAAAGATTGCGATTACACGTCCTAGAATCATTCGTTCTATTCAGCGTTATTTAGATC
>SAAR01000713.1 GCA_009916335.1 Erysipelotrichia bacterium
GAATATGACGATATGTTTACTACAGCGATAGCTATAGCATAACAAGAAAATGGAGAAAATAATATGACTAACATAACAACACCAACACAAGAAGAACTTGTAATGAGAACAATGATAGCAGAGCTGAAAATTATGAACTTGAAATTGGATATGTTGGAAAATGAAATTGATGAAAAATTAGCTAATTAAACAGCATAGGACGATTGTTTTAAGATTTAAAAGTTAGCAAAAATATATGGGGTGTTCTTTCATTAAAAGAATGGAAGAACTGAAATGAATAAAAAATATGAAAAACAATTATACAGAATTATAGAAAAAGGTGTGCAAGAGCGAGTGTTCAGCGTAGATAACACTTTCACAGAAGAACAAAGAGTGTTGAAAAACAAATACGAAAATCATTTGTATATGCTTGAATGCGTAAGATTGTTTTGGAGTTTTGAAGAAAAGTATAACGAGATACCATCACAAGATGAATATCTTGAAGCATATAAGCATTACAGCTTTCAGTATTTAAAAAATAAATCTTGGTATGATGACGACAAAGATAAAGAGTTTATCACAAAGTGTATAACATGGAGAGCTGACAGAGCATACAAGAGCAATCTGATCGAGTTGATGACAGTTAAACAACTTGAAATGCTAGGCTATACAGTGTTTAGACACAAATATATTGATGTCGTCATGGGTGTTGATTTAGTAGTAGTAAAAGACAACAAGTGCTGGTATGTGCATGTAACAAAAGATACTGATTATAGTAGAAGAAAAATGTTTGACAAAGGTAGTTATACAAGCAAAACGCTGGATAAAAAGAATTTTAGATTTCACAGAGATTTTAGAAGGCATGTCAAGTTTTTATATTCATGTGATGAAAGCAAGAATAACACAGTTAAAAATGGGTTGCCACTTTTTAAAAATGATTATGTGTTAGAAAAATTAGACGACAAACATAGTTTTGATTTTAATGACGAATATAATCAACTTAGACGATTGAGTAGAAGTGTTATAAGGCAAACAATAGAGTTTACAAGTACAGATGGGAAAATGATAGTAAGTGAAGCAAGCTATTGACGAAAGCTTGAGTAAAATAGTTGAGCGAGTGGGATCGTTTAATTGAATAGTAACAAAATATATGGGGGGTTCTTTGTTTATCGAATAAAAGATAAATGGAGAACATAATGAATAAAAATGAACTAAGAAAAAATGAAATTATTGAGCAAATGCTTGCAAGCAAATGGATGAATGTTTATGTTAATAAATTAAATAAGAAGTTTTCAAAATACTCTACACAGGATTGGAATCCTAGCAAGGACAGCTTGATCAGTAACTTGTGGGAGTCGTTGATTATCTATGAAAGAAACAATGATATTAACGAAAGATTTAATGAGATTGAAAAGTACTGTTTTCAGAAAGCTTATACTTTGACCTCAGAAGAGTTTATCAGCGAAACTGGTAAATATCGAATGGGTAAGAAAAAAGAATGGCAACAAACTTTGGTTGAATATAAAGATGAACTACAGGCAAAGAAACATTACTTTGATGATTACCCATCATTGACTGATGAATATGTGTATGACAACACGCAACTAGATTCATTGGCTAACAAAGCTTATGCGTGTGACTTT
>SAAR01000714.1 GCA_009916335.1 Erysipelotrichia bacterium
GCTACAGATGAAGTCGTAAAATCTACTTCTTTATTCATTCCAATAACAGTATTTGGAGATGGAATACTTAACATGTAAGATTGATCATACAAATGCTTTAAGATGGTTTCGATTAATGGAATAAATTTATTATCTGTTTTATCCAATAAAAATAATGTTCTGATATATTCATCTAATGTATCATCTTTATCAATAGATGACCATTGATTATGTGTATAAAATGTAAATATTGTTGCCCAAGGATGCCCGTACCAATCTTCATTACCCCATATTAAAAAATCCCAATCAAAATGATTCGCTCGATTAGTTAATAATTTTTTGAAAACATATTTTTCATCACTGGTAATATCATAAATAAATGTAACACCATATGCTTTTAGCTGATACTCAATACCTTTGCAAATGGGTAAAAATCTATCTTGCGTGATTATTTTAAATGTTAAGCCATTTAAAATAGAGTTAAGTTCTTCAGGGCTAAACAGACGAGGAGAATGCAGTGTATATTCTTTGGATAGAGCATGTGCAGAAGGCATATTCGTAGAAATGGGGAAAGGAGAAATAACACCTTCTCCCTTATATGCAAATTTTACAAGTTTTTCTTGATCTAAAGCTTGATTAAGAGCTTGCCGTACACGAATATCATGAAGAGGTGTATGCGGATTCATCAAATTCATATGAAAACTCAATGTTGTTGTTGAAGGAATAGTGACTAATTTTGCATATTTGGAATTAACAATTTCTGTTTTTTTATTTAATGGAATGAAAGCGATGTCCATTTTCCCTTCTTCATTGGAGAGATCATCAATAACCTGTTCGACAGGCTTTCGTGTGTAAATACTAAGACTTTGTATGTATGGCTTATCTTTTTCATAATAATATGGATTTGCTTTTAATTCTACTATATCACTCTGTGTCAGACCTGTAGCAAACCCTGATACAAGTATGTAAGGACCTGCGCCATAAGGTCCTGTGATTGCCGTATTTTCAGCAGTGATACTTTTTGACCACTTATGATGTTTATAGTATTCTGTAGTATAAAGATTCATTCTCGCTAAGTCATGAAAGAGCATTCCGTAAGGCTCGTTAAGGTGAATACGTATATGATAGTTATCAATTTTTTCAACAGATTTTAGCTTATGATGAATATCAGTATAGGTAAATGCCCCTTGTAAAAAATGGTGAAAATTATTTACAACAGCATCAGCATCAAGAAGTGTACCATCTTGAAATTTTACATCATGACGCAACCAAAAATCATAGGTTAAATTATTTATTTTTTTGTGTTTATAAGCAATATAATACTCCCATCCTTGAGGGGAATCACTTAGCCTTACTAATGTACCATTAATTAATCGCATAACGTACGCGTAGGGTAAGGAAGGAATATAAACATTAAGATGTGATGATTCATATTTATCTGTAAGACTTATTTCTGAAACTTTGTCTACTGCATATTCTGATACTGCAAAAAGCCGTATACTAAAACAAAGTAAAAAAAGAATCAAAATTCTATTCAATTTTGTATCCAATTGATCTGGTGGCAACAATGATTGATGAATTGGATATTGAAAACAGTATCGATAGTGAAATACCCTTTGATACGAACAAGAAAGGCTTATCC
>SAAR01000715.1 GCA_009916335.1 Erysipelotrichia bacterium
AATGGATTTGGTTATGAAATTATTCCGGACACTGGTATTGCTAATGCTGTTGTATGTGGTGGTATGGGACGAGAAAGAAATTTGGTATATGACCACAGATTAGATGACTTTACTCCGATAACGCATATTAAAGGCGAAGTTAATAGAGAAGGCATAAGAAAAATGACACCAAGGGAATGGGCCAGATTGCAAGGTTTTCCTGATAACTTTATTATTCCTGTAGCAGATGCATCTGCATACAAACAATTTGGAAACTCCGTTGCAGTACCCGCTATTCAAGCTACTGCGAATGAGATTATTAAAAGGATGAACCTCTTTAAATCTAAACAATATGACACTAAAAGGAAATAAAGGTGAATGGAGTGAGTTGTACGCTTTTTTTAAGCTGTTAGCAGATGGTCGTCTTTATTGTGGTGATGGTAATCTTAATCGTTACGATGATCGATTTTATCCTATTTTGGAAATATTTCGTGATGATGCTATGAATCGCAATGCTTATAAAGTTCAAACGGCAAAGAATAATATATTGATTGCTGGGGAAACTTGCAATATTGAAATACCTCAAGAAATATTTAGAAAAGAAGCTCATAAATTACTTGAGTATATTAAAAACATGAATGAAAGTACGGATTTTTCGTATATAGAACCATTTATGGAAATGATTGATAGTCATACTGTAAAGGCCAAATCAAGTGATAAAGCGGATATTCGTATTGTGATTCACAATCTACATACAGGATCTAAACCCGAGCTTGGCTATAGCATAAAATCAAGGCTTGGTGCGGATTCTACTTTGATAAATTCTAATAAAGATGGTACAAATTTTATTTTTAAGGTTGACAGAATAACGCAAAAGCAAGTTGACGAATTTAATTCTCTTGATAAGTTCAAGAAGAAATTTGATTACCTAGAGTCAATTAATGCTTTGATTTCATATAGCGGAGTGGCAAATGAAATTCTTCATAATAATCTTACTTTACTTGATTTGGGGATTGAAAGCATTATTGCAACAGGGCTATTAGATTATTATTCAGGGAAAGGACGTACATTGGCTGATATTACCGAACATATTACTCAAATTGATCCTCTACTCATTGCATCCAGAACCGATCAACCAATGTATGCATACAAAGTTAAACAGTTTTTACTTGCTTTTGCCTTAGGCATGACATCTTCAAAACCTTGGTATGGAAATTTCCATGCAAATGGTGGATACATTGTTGTCAAAGAAGATGGTGATGTTGTTTGTTATCACTTTTTTGATAGGAACGATCTTGAAGACTATTTATTCTATAATACACGTTTTGAAACACCTAGTACTACTCGCCATGAATTTGGAAATATCTATAAAGAACAGGATGATTTTTTTGTTAAACTAAATCTGCAAATTCGATTTAAATAATTTATTTCTATGAAATTAAAAACGGTTTGGCTGGAGAACTTTCGTTGTTATAAAGATAAAATCTGTATTGATTTTGGAAACTTGACTACCTTTATTGGTAAAAATGATATTGGCAAATCGACAATATTAGAAGCTTTGGAGATATTTTTTAATAATGATTTGGTTAAAATAGAATCTTCTGATGCCAATATCCATGGAGATAAAGAAGTCATTATTAC
>SAAR01000716.1 GCA_009916335.1 Erysipelotrichia bacterium
ATATAAAATGTCACCTAGAATGTAAAAAGGCTTATTACCAACTTTTCTTACAATGTAAGAATAAGAATGCATAGCAATATTTCCTATTGCTACCATTAGAAAAAAGAAAATGAAAATAACGAATTTGATATATCTCATTTTCCACTCCTTTGTGTTGGAACATTGCGCATTGCTTTCGGGTAGCAAAAACAGCCCTTAATAAAGCGACAATACTCCGCAAGAGAGTAAACGATGTTTTTTATACATTGTTTCCCAATAGGGATTGTGTTTTATCCCCACGGGTGAAAATGAAAGTTAAATGAAGTTAAAAATATAAGATTGCTTTGACACTCAATAAAAATAGACCATTGTGATTATTGTTTATGACGTAGCACAAACCAATAAACAATGAAAATTTATTATTTTGTGATAAGCAAGATGAAGATTTGTTGTCAATTATAAAAATTGAAACAAGTTATATTATACAACACTGCATAGAGTGCTGAACCCTTTGAACACGTAGATTCAAGGTTTATGGGCATACCCTCTTTTATGGGTTTTTCTCCCAAAGGAATCCAAGTGGATACCTGACCTCATAAGCACGGCTTACGGGTGAATTAGATATATAATCTAACTATCAAAAAAATGATACACTCATTATAATATATTACTTAGTTGTTTGTCAAACGGGTAGAAGATAAAAAGCTTGTTTATTTTGTTTCTAAATAATTTTGAAGTGCTACATCATTATCTTTACAGTTTGCCGCTCTTAATGCATAAATAAATCTAACATAATCTGCTCGTTTTGCAGTCGGTATGCGGTTATTGGATGTTAAAGTTTTTTGTTTTAATGCAAATGCGCTTGCAAATTCATTTGATGTGGTAATGGCTTTCATATCTTCATTTGTAAACTTTGACAAATCATTTGAACAAGTTTTGATTGAATAAATATCTAGTGCGGTTGAAGCTGAATCAAGCATTATAAGAGCCCCATTTGCAATTGGTATATAACTTGATGATTCAATATCAATTGATGTTTTATAGACAAGTTCTTCTTGAAGGCGTTTTATGGATGGCCCAAGATGGGTTATTAATATAACCTTGTCCGTAAACGTTGCTTCTCCATTTATATGTCTTTCTTCTGCTGCTACAAGTTCTTTTAATTCTTGCATTGGATCAATTGAAGCTCTGCTTACTTCTGAAGCACTTAGAACCTGAAGACAAAAAATAGTTACGATGAATAGGATAGATTTTTTCATATTATTCCTTTATTGATCCATTAATTTTAACTTGCTGCCTTTTTTCACAACAAGCGTTCCGTCTTGCAATTGTTTTGCAGCAGTGCCTTCTTTTGCATCATCCACTGATGCAAATTTGAGATTCTTTTTCGTAACGCCATTTGCATCAAGAATATTACAATCATAAAAATATACACGACCTTCTCTGCCCTGGGCAAGACATGAATATGCAAAGTTCCCTTGATGGAAAATAGCCATATCATTTCTATTGGGTTTTAAATAATAATCTTGATCAACAACAACTTCAGAGTTTTCCTTTTCCGCACATCCATAAAATAGTGCTAAAAAAGTTAATAAAAAAATTGTTTTTTTCATCCGTTCTCTCTTTTTCAGTAATGATGTG
>SAAR01000143.1 GCA_009916335.1 Erysipelotrichia bacterium
GAGCTTCACTTGTTTAACCACTTTAGTGACACATCTTAGTGAGGATATTATCCGAAAGCGTTGTTCAAAAGGAATGACAGGTTTCATCCCTTTATATTGTTCAATGAGTTCGTCTGTACTGACCCCAACGATTAACTCATCGCCCAGGGCAGCTGATTTTTCAAGAATATTTAAATGCCCCACATGAAACAAGTCGAAGCTTCCCGATGTAAATACTCTTATTTTTTTATTTTCATTATCCATTATCAGAAGTTCATTTGTTCAATTACTTTAATTCGTCTAGCCAAATCATTGAGTTCTTCGACAGATTGCAAACCAATATGCGAAACCCTAAAATAATGAGGAGTTCCTCCTGGCATAATATAAATATCTTGCTTCAGAAGTTCTTCAAACAGATGATCGCCATTGTGATGGACGAAAAAACCTGTAATGCAGTTCGAAGGAACTTCAACCGGCATTTCCCAGCCGTTTTGGGCACAAAGCGACCTGAAATATTGAGCTTTTTGCTTACGGCTCTCAATTAGCTGCTCCACTCCTATTTCTACATACATGTTTAAGCGAGCACGCAACTGCATAAACAGGCTTGTAGCAGGACTATACGGTGTTTGTCCTCTCTTTAAGTTAGTCAGATTTTCATTAAAATCAAGATAGAATCCTTTATGAACAAATTCTTGATGCAGCATTCGTTCCGAAAGAATCACAAACGACAAGCCGGGTACTATATTCAACCCTTTCTGGCTGCTAGTAATACATACATCAATACCCAGTTCATCCATATTGAGCGGATCCGTCAAGAAAGAACTGATAACATCAACTATTAAAAAGACTTCGTACTTTCTACAAATAGCTGATATGTTGGATAAATTATATAAAATACCCGTTGACGTTTCATGATGCTGACACAACAACACCTCGGGTTGCGAAACCCTTATTGCCTCCTCCAAAGCATTATAATCAATATCCTTAGCAAAGTCAACATGAAAAACATCGGCAGGACACTGATAGTAATCACACAAGTTTTTCCAGCGCATGCCAAACGACCCGCCGGCAATAACGAAAGCCTTTTGCTTGGTTGAAACAAAATTAGCAACAACAGCCTCCATAGCGGCTGTTCCCGAGGCTGTATACGGAATAACCCGACCATTTGGGCAACCTATTAACGATAATAACATCTGCTCTGAGTCTTTTACCAACTCAGAAAAAAGCCTAGTTCGCATATAAGGAAACGGTTGTCCGCTGATTCGGAGTATATCTTCTTCAATATCTCCGGGAAATACATAAGATTTCATAGTACGTATTTTTATTTTTTTAACAACAACTTATAACTTGTCTCAGTATCAAACAAAAGAGCACCATGTAAAGTGGGTGCCTGAACTGGAGTCATATACTCTCCAAAATCAATCCGCAGAATTCTATCATAGTCTTTAGGCACAGGAATCAATATATGCTCAAAAGGCAAAAGCAAAGTCTCATCATAAAAAGATTTATTTTTTATTCTAACTTTATAGCTCAACGAGAGATGCGCAATAAGTTCTGTGTTCGCAATCGGATACTCTTTTAATACGTTCTCATATCGGCTATAAAGCTTCCTTTCCCAAGAAATATTACGATATACATTTTCAGGTAACTTCATCAATAATTTAATTGATGCTTTAACCATTTGCTTATAAAAATTAACTTTAAAAAGTTGCTTCTTAAGCAGACGAGGAGTATCACATACACCATCATACACAAAAATATCAATAAAGATACCTTGATTAAATTTAAAACGGCTATTAGTGATTGCTGATGTTGACGAGTTTCTTATTTGCGCATGCCGGTTTCCATAGTATTTATCAGTATAAATTGTCTGAAAAAAATAGGGCTCTTTAAATTCTTCACCAGCTACTTCACATAGTTTATCGTAATCATCTCTAAACATAACCATATCAATATCATCATCCCATGGAATAAAACCTTTATGCCTGACAGCACCTAATAAGGTTCCTGAATCAGCCCAGCATTTCAAATTATATTTCTCACAAACTTTAAGTAGCAGATTTAAAAGATCAAGCTCGCAGGCCCAAACTCTTTTCATTTTCTCTGAAACTAAATATCCATCTCTTAGTTCTTCTTTGAAAAACTCGGGATCTTGCATGTTGAATTGATTCTTCATTTCTTTATTCTTCCAAACGTTTTAATGCTGGTATATTTACGCCATATATTCAACTTTCGTTCTCGGGGTACCCCATGTTGTTCAATATAGCGAGCAGCTGCATCAAGCATGCGACGACAAACTTGTCCGTCTGTATATGGATCATAATTTTGCATGACCCATTTCCTTTTGTCAGCTATTTCTTTATTATCAATATTTTGATAGGCATCGATTAGCAAAGACGGATCTTCAATATTATTCCAATAGATATCCTTTGCAATGGTACGTAAAGTTATGACCGGCTTATCAAGCAGAAGGAACTCATACACAGTAGATGAAGTGTCGCTGATCATCACATCGGCCATAAGCTGCGCCTTTGTTACATCAAAATCATCAAGCCACACAATATGCTCTTCCTGAGTTGCCAGTTGCTTATACTCATCCACCCATTCCTGCTTGGTTAACGGATGCAATTTGATTAACAAAACCACATCTTCTTGATGTACCAGATTGACTAATTCGGTCTTTATATGAGGCAAAGAAGTTAAAGATTTAGAGAAAGTAGGTGCATACAACACGAGTTTTCCTCTTTTATGATCAGCCAAAATCTTTTTTTTCTCCACATCAAAATCATTACGATGCTTTTGAATCCAGTCTTGTTTAGACCAGCCGGTTTCAACCACAGAGAAATCTTTGTACTTTTGAGACAATTCAGTAAACTTTCTTGTAAAAAAAGGACCTTGAGTAAGGTATAAATCAAAGTACCTCCTGATTACCCAATGATCTTTTTTCTCGGCTGCATATCCGTGAAATATTTGAATTTTTACTCCAGGCAAGTAATAAGGAACGATGTTTCCGGGAACAAAAATCACATCCGGAGAGAAATCATAAACATCCTGAATAGAAGTTGTGTAACAGAGTTCATCATCTAACGGAAAGTGGGATATTTTAGGCGCATGCACATACCACAAAACAGAAGTGCTATCCATCAACAATGCTTCTTTATGTATAGGCATCAGAATATCAATAGCGTATAGGTTTTCACAAAAAAGGACAATCTTCATTTTCTAAACATTATATAGTTTAACTTCGTACACAATTCATAACTACAATGGTGATAAAAGCCTAAACCAGAATAAACTAATGTAATTATTAAATAAAGAAATAATGTAAACAGACACATAACATATCATTATAGTATATCTAAGTTCAGCATTCTCCATAAAAATAATAAGATTTGCATTTTCGTTAAATTATGGGCACAAAGGTATATAAAAAAAATAAACGCCATAGCATATTTGGAATTATATTCACGATAACAGCTCCTTATTAGGTATATCTAAAATTCTAATTTGTATTTAATTCGGTGCTTACTAGCAAATCTTTTCCAGAATTTCTTTCTGTATGCAAGAATCAAATGCGTACATTCTGCTTCATCGGCTCCCCTTGCCAATGCATATTCTTTTGCCAAATACTCAAAGAAAGGAATTTGCCCCCACAAACGGGCAAAATTAGCACATCCTTTACGTATATCAACGACTCCAAAACTCATTCTGTTTATATCAACCAGTGAAAATTGGTATTCACCATCTATTTTATCAAAAAGTATATTACCGGGAGAGTAATCGCGATGTAAAATGCCCGCTTCATGCAAACGAGCTGTATACTGGGCAAATGCCTTTACCACATCTTTACACTCTTCAATATCAGCGTCACCAAACTCATAAAATTTGCGTTTATACGGACATTGAATACTTACAAAATAAGAATGCTTAATCAAACCGAAACTTTCTTCTTCTACATAAGCTACCGGGTGGGGAGTCTGAAAGCCTTTTGCTAACAACATTTGTGGATAAGTAAAAGCTCTAAACCCTTTGGAAGGCCGAAAATAAGAATAGATAATCCGATTAAATAAAGACGGCACCCCGTATCGTTTTACGTTAATGAGCAAGTCACCGGTACTAAAAACTTTGATTTGGTTCCGACCTGAATAAATAAGTTTACCTTCCTGATTGAAAGAACAGGGTAGTTTTTCGATGAAAGAACGTAAATATTCAAACTTCGGATTGATAGTGACTTTCATATAACTAATATTTTGATGTATAATTCATTAAGAAATTAGTTGAACTGCCTGATTGAGTGCTTCTTTTAAAAACGTTCCACTCATCAGTTTATTATTAACCATACGTACCTTCTCCTTCATTTGCGCATACTCATCCTCTGAAATATTCGATAAAATATCGTCCAAATGACGCAATGAAGACACACAGATTCCTATTTGATGTTGAGAAACAAATGAAGCTAAAGCCGCTTTTTCCCAAATAATAACAGGTAAACCACATCGGATGTAAAGAGAAGTTTTATGGGGGTTATTATATCGAAGGTATTCTCCGAAATTACCTGAACATTCATCTACGGAGTCTCCATCCCACACCAGTCCAAAATCACCCTGAGCGGAAGCAATGAGCGAATCCGAAGGAATAAATCCTTTATATTCAAAAAACGCTTTATGCTGAATCTTATCAGCTTCAAAACCATTTCCATAAAGGACAAAAGAATATGATTTGATATATTTCTCTACTTCATATAAAAAATTATTTTTGCGAGAGGCCAAACCACCTGCATATAACACCTTATATGGAGCACCCGAGGAGCGTTTTTGCCACGTTGCCTGTGTTTGCGACAAGTAATCAAATAACTGCAACGAACCCATCTGAGCCTTGCATCCTTTTTCGACTAACCAGTTTAACATAGACGAATTGTGGGCTATGACATAATCGGAATGATTGAGCCGTTTTATTTCTTGCTCAACTGTTAGTTTTTGTCTTCGAAAACTGCCTAAATCGTGTATTATAGTTATAACCTTGCAGCCCTTCACATGAGCTATGCAACAAACCAACGTATAATATTTCTTTAACGGATATTGCAAAACAAGATAATCTCCTCTATGCAATGAGAAAAAAGATTTTAATACCCCTACCAAAGTCACGACGAAGGATAAAATGCTATTTGTATACGTGCTTTGAGGAAGACCAACATTGCGATAGCCTAAATCGGACATGATTTTTTCAATATCCGTTTTCGCTTTGTTTCCGGCACTATGGGTACCTTTGTAATTTTTCGACAAATAACATATCATAGCTATCCTTCTTTTTTTAAATTAGTTTACACTCCTCTTTTGCCATCAAAAGTGCCTCATTTTCTGTATCATCCATATCAAAATAAGCATATTGAGCCAGACGTCCGCCAAATAAAACATGCTTTTCTTGATTAGCCATATCCCTATATGCCTTGTATAATGTGGAGTTCAAATCATCATTCACCGGATAATAAGGTTCGTTCTTACCGGTAAAGTCAGCGGGGTATTCACGAGTAATAACCGTATGAGACTGCGTTCCAAATTCAAAATGTTTATGTTCAATGATTCGTGTAAAAGGGATTTCCTTTTCATTGTAATTCACCACAGCATTGCCCTGAAAATCGGGTATGGATAAACACTCGTGTTCGAAAACCAGGCTTCTATATTCCAACTTCCCCAGTTGATAATCAAAATATTCATCAATGCAACCGGTAAACAATACTTTATCTGCCAAGTCACTTAAGGCCGTTCTGTCCGAAAAAAAATCAGTATTAAGTCTAATATCAGAGCCATCAATCAATGCTGCAATCAGACTATTATATCCGCCATGAGGAATTCCTTGAAACGGATCATTAAAATAATTATTATCGTAAGTAAAGCGGAAAGGAATTCTTTTAATGATAAAAGCGGGTAATTCAGTGGCCAACCGACCCCATTGTTTCTCCGTATAACCTTTGATAAATGTATAGTAAATATCAGTTCCGCACAGTTTGAGTGCTTGTTCTTCTAAATTTGCCGGATTCTCAATATGAGCAAATTTAGCACATTGCTCTTCTACTTTCTTTTTAGCTTCCTGGGGGGTATTAACGCCCCAAAGTTTGTTGAAAGTATTCATGTTGAAAGGTAAATTATACAAGGAACCTTTGTAAAATGCCAAAGGAGAATTGGTGAATCTGTTAAATTCAACAAAGCGATTTACGTAGCTCCAAACGTCTCTATTGTCTGTGTGAAAAATGTGCGCTCCATACTTATGAACATGTATGCCATCAACATCTTCACAATAGATATTTCCACCTATATGGTTACGTTTATCTATTATGAGGCAACGTTTACCGGCATCCATCATCTGGCGAGCGAAGACTGCTCCATACAGACCGGCACCCACAATTAAATAGTCATATTCCTTTCTCATAATCAAATTACAATAAACAAGAGAATAAATAAAGTATCAAAAAATAATTCCTTCAATCTTCTCAATCACCTTCTCGGGTTTAATATCATTCAAACAAGCATAATCACCTCGATAACAAGGCTTTTGACCAAATACGGAACAAGGACGACAGGGCATATCGAGCTGAATGGCATTTGTGGGCAACTGCTTCCAACCCATAAAACCTGCATACGGATGTGTTGCGCCCCAGACGGATACAACAGGTATATTAACCAATGAAGCGAGGTGCATATTGGCCGAATCCATAGACAGCATCACATCCAGATGACTCATCAGAGCCAGTTCGGTAGACATGTTTAGCTTGCCCGTCAAAGATACTACCGCAGGATATTTATTCACCCATTCGGCAAAACAGTTCTCCTCTTCTTTACCGCCTCCAAATAAGAAAACCCTTACTTCAGGGTTCGCAGCAAAGTGTGCAACAACCTTTTCTTGCAGCTCTAAAGGGTATATTTTGCCTTTATGTTTTGCGAACGGAGCTATTCCAATCCATTTCTGAGTTCCTTTTTGTCCAACGATGTGTTGAACAGTCTCTAGATTTCCTTTGCTATCTCCGTACAACGAAGTGAAATTCAGCAAAACCGGATAGCCTGCTTTCTCAAAAACTTCTGCATAACGTGTGAAAGAGCTTTTTTGATTAACCAATATCTTATTGCGCTTACGCACAAGCTTCCTCTTGGCCCACCGACCTTTATTAATAGAGCAAACTTTAGTTCCCGCCAAACGAAACAAAAAAGCAAGAGCTTTACTTCTTAAAACATGATGCAGGTCAGCAACCACATCAAATTTCATCAGTTGTAACTCTTTAAAAAGTGTGTACAACCCCCCAATACCTTTGTGCTTACCTTTTAAATCGGCATTATAAAACGACACATTCTCCGGTAATTCTGTAAAAAGAGGGGCTAATGAAGGTCTGCTTAAAAAAACAATCTGATGTTGAGGGTATTGACTGGCCCATGCATGAATCACGGGCACAGACATGGCAACATCTCCTATAGCAGAGAAACGGATAACAAGAATCTTTGCCATTGATTATTTTTTACCATAAAGAACCGGATTCAGAGCCGGATCATTATACATCTTCATCTGTTTATATACCTTCATGTATTTCTTTCCGTTCTCTATATCTTCAATCAGCTGATCAATAGCCGATGAAAGATCTTTTCTTTGCTCAAGCAGAATGTTCAGTTTGGTTTTACACTGATTTAAGTGTTCTTCCGTAACATCTGCGCGATCAACCTCCTGCTGCATGTGATATATTTTCAGCGCAAGGATAGAAAGGCGGTCAACAGCCCAAGCGGGACTTTCCGTGTTGATGGTGGCATCTGCCAATGGTTCAACTGATTTGTATTTATCTAGGAAATAACTATCAATAAGCTCTACGAGGTCAGTACGATCCTGATTTGATTTATCAATTCTACGTTTTAATGATAAAGCCTCAACCGGATCAATTTGCGGGTCGCGGATGATATCTTCAAAGTGCCATTGCACGGCATCAATCCAATTCTTTAGATAAAGATAATACTCAATGGTTTTCAGTTCGTACGGGTTATTCATTGGTGCATCCACACTATCAGTCACATGATAATCTGTCGTTGCCTTCCAGAATATCTCATTGCAAAGCTTACTAAATGTCATAATATCAACTTATTTATATAAATACATCGGGCAAAACTATAGAATATTTCCCATACAACCAACCCTTTACTGTTTTTTATAACACAATGAGGATAATCTGATTGGCAAATTCTATATTTTAAAGCCAAACATTGCCTTAATCTGTTTCCACGTGGAGAAATTCAGGGTAGACCCGGGTGTAGGGTATTCGTACACCCGGGTCTACAGACCGTGTACATCGGGGTGTACAAACTGCGTACATCTGGGTGGAGATGAAAATTGCTCACCTGCAAAATAAATTGCATAAGCATGCTGATTATAAAGCTTATATATAGAAGCTAAATAGTGATATGCTTGTAAGGAATCACTGCAAAAAAGTTGGTGATACTTGGTGATACTTGGTGAGGCTTTTTTTTAGTAAAGTATCACACATAAAAATCTGATAATCAGAGTATTGCAAGGTTGGTGATACTTGGTGATACTTT
>SAAR01000717.1 GCA_009916335.1 Erysipelotrichia bacterium
CCTTATACTGCATATCTTACTGCCCAAGCCTTAACATCCATACTGTAGTTTAGGGCTTGTATCAATTTAGATTAAGGTATGTCTCGTTCATAGTAATTTAATACAATTGGTCGCTAATTAAAGGAAAGTCTAGTGGGTGCAAAATCTCTTGCCCCCGCGAATCCAAGTAAATTTTCCTTGCTTGTTGCTTAAGGCCATTACTATTCATGAAAAACGCAGCTTGTTTGTTATTTGATGTCCTACAGTTAGAATCATAATGATAATCTTGCCATCATCAATCTCTTGAAGTCTTTTCTTGCTGATGACGACAGTTCAACACGATAAATCATTTAAGTCCCAGCTCCTCTTCAATCTCATCCAAAGTATACGTAGTCGGGTTCTTTTTAAACTCTGCCATTGCCTTATTATATGCTCTTAAGTCATACTCAGCTTCTATTTTTTCCAGTACGGATTTGCGCACTAATTCAGAAAGACTAATGCCATTAATTTTAGCGTATTTTTTTTATAAAGTAAAGTCCTCGTCTCTCAATCTTAAAGAAACAGTTGCAATTTTTACCGCCTCCTATTCGTATTACATTGTATTACGAATAGGAGTGTAATACAATTGCTTGCTATTTAAAGGATAGGCATATCTGTTTCTCCGCCCTCTAACTACCCCTAACATCAAATATATTGCTTAAACACAATTAATTCCAACTTTTTAATTTTAGCTTTTCTGCTATTTGCATAGTATCAGTAAGCTTATCTGTTTTTAATACTTGAGTAAGATCAAATATTCGACTTCCCATAGGAGGCCGAGAGGTACTCTTATTAAAATCAGTTTCATAAAACTTATCAACAAAAAAGTATCTATGATTAGTGGTTAATGTATATCCATATTTTTTTCCATCCTCTATTGCCGCTAAAATTTTATTTTTCTTTTCTTCAGTTAACTGTCCTTTTTCGACTTTGTACTCCATTTTGCCATCATTTTTTTGTGCTGTAATGATATCCACTATTTTTCCAATAGCCCTTATACTTTTTTGGGTATATAGTCCTAAATATTCATGCGGTCTGAATCCACGTTCATAGCTATCATAATATAATCCAGTTTTCACATTAAATTGGAATGTCGTGCCAGCTAGTTGCATACGCATATATTTCCAAGCATCTATATTAGGAATAAGTCCATCATTGCTACAATACTCATTATAATCCTCTAAAACATTTTGCATTTCATAATCATTTTCGTCAATAACATCAGCCACAGCATCAGCTAGTTGCTTAAATGTTGTATTTACGTGAAGAATAACAAGTGCTTTATCATCATTATATTGTTTTAATTGTTTATCAAACTCTTCTTTTTTCTTAGCTTCCATAAGTTCAGGTGCCAAAGTAATA
Source organism: Erysipelotrichia bacterium (assembly GCA_009916335.1). The sequence goes on from SAAR01000717.1 coordinate 1,381, forward strand.
AGCACTTTATGTGTTTCATTACCGAAGGCCTCTAAATGACGTTTTAATTGATCTGCATAAAACCAATCAAACATTTTCGTTTCAACAACAACTTTAAAACTATCTTGAGTTATAGTTGCATCAGGAACACTATCAACACTCTTTTCTTGTAGTGTAAACGAAAGTTCTAAATCAAATTTTTCCAAAGGACAAATAGATTTTAGAAAATCATAAAATTTGTTTGGAGAAAAATGATAT
>SAAR01000144.1 GCA_009916335.1 Erysipelotrichia bacterium
CCGAATTCAGGTGCTTCGCACATCATTATATTTTAAAAATCTGATACAAAATCTGAAAATCCTTTTAAATCACTTTTTCATATCGAACTTTACACTACCGTTTTTAGAGTTGACTTTAAAAACTTTAAAAAATCGCAAATTGGAGTTTTTAAAGCTAACTAGATTTACTAATGAGATTATCTCATATCCGAAGGATTATTTTAAGGTACCGACTATTTACCGTTTACTGAACATATATAACCAACCTTTCATAATTTATACTATATTTGCACTTTTTGATAAAAAAAGACAATAAAAAAAGCTCTCATCCTAAAAACAATAGGACAAAAGCTTATACTTCTGCGGTACCACCTAAATTGATGCAAAAATGCATCCACTCGACTAAACGTACTTACATACGCCTTCCCTTGATAACGGGCGGAAATCCCGTTGGACATTACTAAGTTTTAAAACTTTTCTTTCCACCTTCATGAGCCCATTCCATACAACTGTATCTGTCACAATTCCACCTGCTTGCGACTCTCTGTAAAATAATCTGCCGTATGTACTCTTCCCAATCAAAAGTTTGATTATTATATTTTAATAAATATATATCATACATAAATATTTGTCAACCCCCGATTTCAGAATTAACTAAAAATTCGGACCTTTGACACTTTAACGTATTAAAATAACCACGAAAACCTTGAAATGGGCTTATTTTTTTGTCAAATTTTTAAAATAATTATTACACAATGCATCACAACGTGTTATAACATAAAGATTAGGAGGTATTAATTTATGAGACTTCAAATTTCTAAATCAAAGAACGCAGCATCATTGTACGTCACAAAATCCATTTACGTGAACGGAGTTCATACTTCTAAGGTTGTTGAAAAACTAGGCACTTATGCAGAACTTGAGAAAAAACTCAACGGTGAAGATCCCATCGAATGGGCTAAAGCTTATGTTGCAGAGCTTACAAAAAAAGAAAAAGAAGAAAAAAGAGAAGTTATGGTCAAGTATTCTCCTGCGAAGCAGATAGCCAAGGACGAGCAAAAATCATTCAATGGCGGATATTTATTCCTTCAGCAGCTCTATCACCAATTGGGTCTTTCTAAGATATCCAAGACCATCTCAGACAAATACAAATTTACATACAACTTGGATTCAATTCTTTCAAGACTTGTTTACAGCCGAATTATATTCCCGGCTTCAAAGCTTGCAACATGCGAGCAGTCAAAGTTATTCATAGAGCAGCCTGAATTTGAACTTCAGCACGTCTACAGATCGCTGGAGGTACTGGCAAAGGAATCAGATTACATCCAGTCAGAATTATACAAAAACAGCCTTAAAATCTGCGACAGAAACAAGGGCATCCTTTAACTGTAGAAAGAACCGATTTACCCTATACGTTGTAACTAATATAGGTACACAGTTTATCAACCTCGCCACTATGGGAACACAATTCATTAAATTTTTCTGCATCATTTTGAGGTTTGCTTTTTCATTCTTTCTAGGAGTCTTAAATTTGCTCCTACATTCACTTATCCATTATTCTAAGAAGTATTGATATTTTTAATCTAGTTATAGGATCTTCTAAATCTAAGTCTATTAAATTTTCAATACATTTAATTCTATTTCTCACAGTATTAATATGAAGATATGTTTTTTTAGCAGTAATACTATAGTTCATATTTGATTCTAAATATATAGATAATAGTTTAAGAAGTTCTCCATTTTCATCTTCTACTAACAAGTTTTCAATAGATTTTTTCATTATATCAATTTCATCAAATTTTATATCCATCCAAGCTAAAGGTCCTAGTTCCGAATAGCTAATATAATATAAATTCTCATAAAGAATAGCTCCCATTTGCAAAGCTTTACAAGCCCTTTTATAGCTTATACATAAATCTTCCAAATATGTTGGAATGTCTGATATTCCAATATTTAAATTAAAATCAGCCATATCGATTTTACAATAATTATTAAATATATCAAGAGCTTTTTTTATCTGCTTTATATTTTCTTCCATTGAAATATTATCATCAATGGGAATTAAAATTAAATAATTATTATTAGAAACTTGAGCTATTCTGGCTTTTAGCTTTCTAAAACTATTGTGGAAATTATTTTCTATATTTTCTGTTTCAGTAAAATCTTTTCCTTCCCTATCTTTTGCTATGGCGACTAAATATTGTTTTTTTATATCCAAGTCTAACTCTTCTGCTTTTTCTATAATATCATTTTTGTTGACTAAATTCTCATTTGATATATCGCGGATAAATCTTTTGAATCCTGTTTCCTTTAGATTTGCTGAAACTATGATATGTTCATAAAGCGATTGGATAATCAGAAAACCTATCCTAAGGGAAAATTGATCAAAGTAGTCTATTAGTCCTTCAGCTTCTAATACAATAAAATAAGCCTTTACTTTTTCCTCGACTATTATAGGTATTTTAATCCAGCTAAACGGAGCTCTATATTTTTTGTCAATAAATCTAAATCTGATTATCCCTAAGTTCTCACATAAAACTTCTGTAGTATACTCGAATGATGGATCCCAAAAATCTGAAAGACTTAATTCTACTGAGATCGTTTTAAATTTATATGAACTGTAGTATGGTTTGTCATTTTGAACATCATAAAGCATTGCCGGAAAGTTCATTTCTTTTTCTATTTGATACAGTATTTTATTTATCTTTCTATTTTGATATGAAATATCAGATATAGTCTTTGTATTTATGCTTTCTATTTTAAATTGCTTTATTTGCTTATTCATAACTAATACATTTAAATAATTCATAATTTCCATCCACGAAGGTCCATTTGGAACACTTATTAACGGTATATTGAATTCATCAAATTTATTTAATATTTTTTTATCTATTTCTTTCAAATATCTATCTACTTTAATTGCCATTCCAGAAATATCTCTAAATTTTTCATGGTTTGTATATTCTTCAAACAGGTTAGGATTAACTTTAAAAACATACCCAGAAGATACTACCAGTTCACGTCCTTTTGTCCATTTATATCCATCCGGAGCGTCAAGTACAGCAATTCCTTGTATTTGTTTGTTCAAACCACCATGTCCTGCTAGAACTTTAAAATCTTTGAAATAATCTGCTCTAAGCATCTCGTTAATTTCTAACCCCATAGAAAAACCTCCCTAAATATAATATATTTAAAATTATATCACAAACAGGGAGATTGATGGTTTTTATATCAAATTGTCTAAATCATATTAACTATTAGAATGCAGATAATCCCAAGCAAACTGAGCGTGAAGAGCTGCTCCTAATTTCATATAATCCTCATCAATATTGAATTTTTCATGATGTGGAAAATAGATAGTGTCTTTTTCTTTGTTTAAATAACCTAAAAATGCATATGCTCCTGGTGCTTCTTTGAAATAATAAGGCATATCTTCTGACCCCATCAGAATAGGTCCATTGACATTTTTATTAGGTCCAAATATTCTTTCAGCTGACTTATTAGCAATTTCAGCAATTCTTTCATCATTTCTCATGCTAATGGCACTTTCCTCAATATCAACATCAATTTTAACATCATATATAATAGCAAGTCCCGCTGCCAAATTGCGAATTTTTTCATGAATAGTTCTTCGAGTCTCTTCCTCTAAATACCTCATAGAAATATCTAATTTAGCATATTTTGATATAATATTAGCCTTTGTTCCCGCATCAAATTTCCCAACAGTAAGGACAAGGGGAGACTGTGAATTCACAAATTTGGTAATCATCGCATTAAGCTGAGTTACAAATTCTGCTGCTGGAAGAATCGTATCTTTAGCTAAATGAGGACTAGATCCATGACCAGATACCCCTTCAAACTTAACATAGATGGTGTCACAACCAGCCATTCTATATCCAGGCTTAATGTCATAAAATCCAATATCGATTGGCATTCCATGCATCCCAAAGACAGCATCTACTCCATCCATTCCTCCATCTGCTACTATCTTTTTAGCTCCAGAAAAGATTTCTTCTCCTTCTTGAAATAATAGTCTAACTTCTCCTGGTATTTCATTTTGAACTTCTGTTAGCATACGAGCAGCTCCCAGTAACATGGCAGTATGTCCATCATGGCCACAAGCATGCATCAAGCCTTCTTTTTTTGATGAATACGAAACTCCTGTTTGCTCAATAACAGGAAGAGCATCAATATCAGCACGAAGAGCAACTGTCTTACCTGGTTTGCCTCCTTTGATATGACCCACTAGAGATGTAGTTCCCACTTTTTCGTAAGGGATATTGAGTTCCTCTAACTTCTTCATAATATATTTTTGAGTTTCAAACTCTTGACCACTTAGTTCTGGATTCTCATGAAGATGTCTACGATCTTCAATCACCTTTGATTCTACTTCTTTTACTTTATCAATAAAATTCATATAAATCTTCCTTTCTATTTCTATCATTTTCTACAATTGAATCAACCATCTTAAACTCTTCATTTAAACAGTTTATTCTTTATGATCTTTTTTTGCCATCATAAGAGCATATATTATTCCAAATAACGCTATAATTCCTGTAGCAGATAATGAAAGTATAGTTGCTACACCCACTGGTAAAAAGTTAGGTGAAAAACGGATGAAAATCATAGTTGCAACTCCAATAATTACTAAAGCAGCTAAGTGATTTGTTTTTAATTTAGATCCCAGCATAATTATCATAGCTCCCAGTATACCTGGTAGTGCAAAATTAAATGAGTTAAGTATTGTTTGTGGTAAAGTATTAACAATAAATTGTCCCGCTACTACAACAATACCTAAAACAAACAAGTTTGTAAAGGTAGATGAAATAATAGCATAAATACCAGCTACCTCTGATTCTTCTGAACCAGGTTCAAGCTCTAATGCATTCTGAGTTGCTGCAATAACAGGAAGACGCATGTTACCAATATTTCCTGATAAGAAAGCCATATAAGTTCCAGCTGGACCTAAGGTTGGGAAATAAGAGATAGGTTCTACAAACCATACTACTCCTACAAATCCTGCAATAGCAATCATTCCTGAAATAATATCGGATGTTTCAGGATAATAGCCTAGTATAAATGTTAAGTATATTGGTATAGATAAGCTAAATAAAAAAGCAAAGCCTACTGTAATTCTTCCCCATAAGTGAACATCTTTTTGAAATTTAGCTACAATTTTTTCTTTGTTATTTTCCATATCTTATTCCTCCTAGTTTAATATTGTTCCAACAATCATTGCCGCTATAACAGAAAAACCCATAGACCATTCTTTAAGCCATTTTTTTGAGCTATCCTTTTCGACAATTTTATTTACAACAATTACTGCTATAGCACCAGCGATAAGAGCTGCCATAGGAGCTAAATCTGTTGTTTCTTTTAAAATTCCTTTATTTATTACCTCTCCATATCCTAGTGCAAAGAAAAGAATGAAAGGAGCAAAAACAGACATATAAGCAATTGTTAACGGATTCCCCTTTTTAAATTTTTCTTGAAGACCATCAATGTGTTTCGTTGCAAAGAATACTACAATTAGCCAGCCTCCGCCACCCAGTGTCATAATCCAAGCTGCTGTTGAAAGCATATTTGGCGCAAAATCGGGTGTTCCTGCTGTACCACCACTACCTATTTGAGCTGCAATTAATTCAAATGCAGCTGAGCCAATGATTCCTACTCTAGCAAAAGTGAGTGGTCCACCTACTTGAGCAATTAAAGCTATGGCAACAGCGAAAACAGCGAATGCTGGTCCGATAGTTCCTATAACACCAATTTTCAATGCTTTTTTAACCTGCTCCTGTTTTAATAGGTTAGTATTTTTTACATGTTTTGTTGCTAGTCGATAAAATACAATCGACTGAAAAACTACATTACCAACAATCAGTAGTGATAAAATCCACATAATTGGACTGCCAGCGATTTGCATTGTTTCGTTCATGTTATTTCCTCCTAAGTAATTTTTTGATAATTTGATATATTCAGTTTGTTAATATTATTATACTATTTATATTTCATTTAATCAGTGTAATAATATTTATTATTTCAGCGAATAAGTGAAAATATTTTCACATAGTATTTTTAGTTTATTTAGGATTGATTATACCGATTTATAAGAGCCACCCATTCCGCTAAAATAGAGCACCCTGTTCTGCAACTGGAGGTCGGTTGTCCGGATATTGAGCATGTCATCTTTGTAACATTAGAGCAGCATCTAATTAAAGAGTTTGGTATAGCAATTGGTTCAGAAAGTTCAAAGCAAGTTCTTCAAAGATCTTAATGAAAATTAAAGCCAACTTCCGGTTTACCAAAGTAGTACCCTTGCCCATAATCAACTCCCATTTGTTTTAATATATCGTTGATTTCTTGGTTTTCAACAAATTCCGCTATTGTTTTAATTTTAAATGCCTTTGCCATTCTTATGATTGCTTCTACCAAATAGTAGCTTTCATTATTTATTTTAAGATCTTTAATGAATACTCCATCTATTTTCACATAGTTACTTGGTATGTGCTTTAAACAGTATATGGATGAAAATCCTGTACCAAAATCATCTATTGAAAATTTAAACCCTAAACTTTTATAGTATGTTATGACATCTATTGTTTCACTGCTATTAAGTGCGTCTTGTGTTTCTGTTATCTCAAAGGTGATATTTGAGTGTTTTATGTTTAATTCATCAACCTTCTTGACTATTTTGTTCAAAAATTTATAATCATGTAATACCAAACCTGAAATATTTACAGAAAGTTCAACTTCATCATTAGCATCTATCTTTTTCTTGTATTCTAAGGCTTTAGATATGACAATAAAATCAACACTTTCAATCATATTGAACAGCTCTGCTATCTGAATATATTGGAACGGGGGTAAATACTTATCTCCTTGTTTGATTCTCATTAAAACTTCAAATTTATTTGCTTTCCCAGTTTTAATATCATAGATTGGTTGAAAAAATGGGATGATTCGGTCTTCTTCAACTGCTCTGAGTAATTCATCCTTTAATACAATCTCTTTATGCTTTTCTTCTAGTAGTTTTTTGAAATCAAATCCGATTAAGGGGCTTTCTATACCTGCCTCCTCATATTCCATTAATAACTCTTCTACAGAAGCAAGCTCTTCTTCGAATTCTCTTCCTTCATTCAGTCGAAGTGAGGTTAACCCTGTAAATGACTCTATTACAAATGATTGTTCCTCTACACTCAACAACAATTTTCTCAGTTGCTTATCCAGCATTGACGTGAATTCCACAGCAGTATTCCAGTCATTGTCATTAAAAACAAAAATGAAATTTCTATTCTTGGTGGTTGCCAAAATACCATGTTTTTTCACGAAATACTGTATAGTCTTACTAAAATATAGTAAAGCTTCTTCTCCTTTTTTTATACCGTATCTCCTGTTGATGTCTGATAGATTCCTCGGCTCAATAAAAAGAAACAAAATCCTCCCCTCACCTTTTCGCTTTTTAATCAGCTCTTGCATTTTCCCCGTTGTCAAAGTTCCCGTAACAGGGTCTCTTGAGTATGACCAGACCAAAAAATAGTATAAAATAGCACCTAAAAATATAATCAATGATAAACTTACGAAGATCACTGATAAACCAAATCCGAAAGTAGCATTTACAATTTCATTGTAATCATAGGCACTTACTACGGTCCAATCTAGCCCAGGAATATGCTCATAAACTGCATGGACTTTTTGATTTCTGAGGTCTAAATAATCAACAAAACCTTTATCAGATTTTGTGAAATCATCCTTCCAAATCCGCAAAAGGTTATTGTCTAAATATTCCTTTGTTATACCTCGCTCTTTGAGCTGCTCTTCTGTGGCATTCGGAATTGAAAAACCTAAAAAATCCTTGTTAGGATGTAACACTATATCGCCCTTTGAGTCTAGAACATATGTGTAAGTATTTCTCCACGTGGTAATATTCCTTAAATGTTCATATAATCTTTTCAAAGACACATCCGCCGCTAAAACTCCTTGAAGTTGATCTCCGCTTCGGACTGCATAAGATATGGTAAGCATTGACACATCTTTTCTTACATCATTGTACGCCTCAGCAAAAGTTATTCCTGTAGATTTTACAGCATTTATATACCAAGGTCTTTGCCTTAAATCCATGCCAATGTCATTAACATCTAAGTAACCTGTAGCGTTCACACCTCTACCATCAGAACCATAAATAAAATACATGCTGCTGACAGCACCAGATTTTTCATTTACAAGCTTAAAAACATCGGCTAGTTCAGATGAAGATATTATGCCCTTACTTGAAAATATTTTACCATTACTTTCTACCAAAACCATAATATCTTTGATTTCACTTTCAATGTGGTCTGAATATTGAGTGTTGTTTTCAGATAAATTGCTGTTTAATTCTGCTAAATAACTTTCTTTGTTATTATCTACTAGATAATAACCTATTGATGTTGTTACTATTACTGTAACAACCATTATTATAAAAAACTGTTTTTGGCAATAGCAAAATGCAATTTTTGGCAATTAAAAGTACAATTTCCCAGCATCCATTCTTTTACTTCATTAATGAGTTTGTCATACGATAGCT